>JBILEG010000173.1:0-6996 GCA_044352225.1 Pseudomonadales bacterium
ACGCCCTTCGGCGGCACCATCGCGCACGGTTTCCTTACGCTCTCGCTGTTGCCCTATCTGGTGACGGGTCTGGGCATCGGCATGGAAGGCGCGGTGATGGGCCTCAACTACGGCTTCGACAAGATCCGCTTCCTGGCACCCGTGAAAGTGGGCAGCCGTGTGCGTGCGCGTGCGCGACTCGCAGCGTTCCAGGAAAAGGCCCCGAAGCAGTTTCTCATCACCCAGGACATCACCATCGAGATCGAGAACGACACGCGCCCTGCGCTGGTCGCGCAGTGGCTCACGATGGTCATGACCGGCTGACAATCCGCATTTCACAGGGAGTTATCGCATGAGCATCCGTTTCGACAACCGCGTCGCCATCGTCACCGGCGCGGGCGCAGGCCTCGGACGCACCCACGCACTGGCACTTGCCGCGCGCGGCGCGAAGGTGGTGGTGAACGATCTGGGCGGTGCGCGCGACGGCACCGGGCGTTCCTCCGAGGCCGCACAGAAGGTGGTGGATGAAATCCGTGCCGCAGGGGGTGAGGCCATCGCCAACGGCGCGAACGTGGCGGTCTACGAAGAGGTGGAGGCGATGGTGGCGCAGGCCATGGACGCCTGGGGCCGCGTCGACATTCTCGTGAACAACGCGGGCATCCTGCGCGACAAGAGCTTCACCAAGATGGAAGTCGCGGATTTCCGCGCCGTGATGGACGTGCACGTCTTCGGCAGCCTGCACTGCACCAAGGCCGTCTGGGAAATCATGCGCACGCAGCAGTACGGGCGCATCGTGATGACCACTTCCTCCAGCGGTCTTTACGGCAATTTCGGCCAGAGCAACTACGGCGCCGCCAAGATGGCGCTGGTGGGCTTGATGAACACTCTCGTGATCGAGGGCGAGAAGTACGGCATCCGGGTGAACGCGCTGGCACCTGCCGCAGGTACGCGCATGACCGAGGGCCTGATCGACCAGAAAGCCTTCGACCTTCTCACGCCCTCTTCCGTGTCGGCCGGGCTTGTGGTGCTCTGCGCCGAGAACTCGCCCAACCGGATGGTGATGGCGGCCGGCGCCGGTGGTTACGCCGCGGTGCACACCTACGAGACGCTGGGCATCCACCTGCGCCCTGAAGAGCAGACGCCCGAGAACGTCATGGCTGCCCTTGCAGACATCGAGGCGCGCGCGGGCGAGCAGGAGTTCACGCAGGGCTTCATGCAGGCGATCAAATTCGCCAGCAACGCCGCCAAGGCGCTCGATGTCGAACTCTGAGAGAACCGACGCACACCCCGCCACACCGAGGATTCCCCCATGAAATCCGTAGCTGCTTTCGCGCTTGCCCTGGTGTCCGTCACGACCTTGGCAGACACCACGGTGTCCCTGAACGCCGTTGACGCGAGCGGTACGGGCGCCGGCGTCGGCACCGTCACCATCAGCGAGTCGACCTATGGTCTGGTGTTCACGCCAGCGCTTTCGGGGCTCACGCCGGGCCTGCATGGCTTCCACCTGCACCAGAACCCCAGTTGCGCCGCCGGACAGAGCGAGGGCAAGACCGTGCCCGCTTTCGGCGCCGGGCCGCACTACGATCCCGCGAAGAGCGCACGCCACGGCGCGCCCTGGGGTGATGGCCACTTGGGCGATCTGCCGCCGCTGTTCGTGGATGCCGAGGGCAAGGCTGCGCAGCCGGTGCTGGCGCCGCGCCTGAAGGTTGCCGACCTGAAAGGCCGCGCACTGATGGTCCATGCCGGCGGTGACAACCACGCCGACCACCCGATGCCGCTCGGCGGCGGTGGCGCCCGCGTTGCCTGCGGCGTCATCGACTAAACTCCGCGCCCCGAACCCGAACCGCCACCCACCGAGGATTCCGCATGAAGCAGGCCGTGATCGTCTCCACCGCACGCACCCCCATCGGCAAGGCCTACCGCGGCCTGTTCAACAACACCGAAGCGCCCACCATGGCTGGCCACGCGATCCGCGCGGCGGTGGCGCGCGCGGGCATCGAGGGCGCCGAGGTGGAAGACGTGATCATGGGCTGCGCCATGCCGCAGGGCACGCAGTCGCTGAACGTGGGACGCCTGTCGGCGCTGGCCGCGGGGCTCCCCGTCACGGTGAGCGGCATGACCATGGACCGCCAGTGCGCCTCTGGCCTGATGGCCGTGGCCACGGCGGCCAAGCAGGTCATCCACGACGGCATGCGTGTGGTGGTGGGCGGTGGCCTCGAGCACATCAGCCTGGTGCAGAACGAGCACCTGAACGGTTTCCGCCGCCAGGACCCGCGCCTGAAGGCGATGCACGAGAACGTCTACATGCCCATGCTCCACACCGCCGAGGTGGTGGCGAAGCGCTACGGCATCTCGCGTGAACTGCAGGACGAGTACGGCCTCGAAAGCCAGCGCCGCACCGCCGCCGCTCAGGCCGCGGGCCTTTTTGCCGACGAGATCATTCCCGTCACCGCCAACGTCGAGATGAAGGACAAGAAAACCGGCGAGCTGAGCTACAAGGACGTCACACTTTCGCTCGACGAAGGCAACCGCGCCGACACCACCGCCGAGGGCCTGGCTTCCTTGAAGCCGGTGCTGGAAGGCGGCTGCATCACCGCGGGTAACGCGAGCCAGCTCTCGGATGGCGCCGCCGCCGTCGTGGTGATGGACGACTTCACCGCCGCGCAAAAAGGCCTGCAACCGCTCGGCATTTACCACGGGATTGCGGTGGCCGGTTGCGAGCCCGACGAGATGGGCATCGGCCCGGTCTTCGCCATCCCCAAGCTGCTGAAGCAGCATGGCCTGGTGATGCACGACATCGGCCTCTGGGAGCTGAACGAGGCTTTCGCGGTGCAGGTGATCTACTGCCGTGACCGTCTGGGCATCCCCTCCGATCGCCTGAACGTGAACGGCGGCGCGATCTCCATCGGCCACCCCTACGGCATGAGCGGCGCGCGGATGGTTGGACACGCACTGCGCGAGGGCAAACGCCGCGGCGTGAAGTATGTCGTCGTCACCATGTGCGTGGGCGGTGGCATGGGCGCTGCGGGGCTCTTCGAGGTCTGCTGAGTCTGTAGCACTTCGGCCCTGCGCACGGGGCTGCGGCAAAGGGAGGTTTTCCATGGCATCGACGACCCACCCCGACCGCAAGCCCGCCGCTGCCGTGCGCGGCCGTGTTCTGGCGTCTGCGCTGTTGCTGCTTCTCGCGGCTGGCGCAGACCACGCGCTCGCCAGCTACGCCATCTATGTCGGTAAAAATCTCAGCGCCGATGGCAGTGTGTTGATCGGTGGTTCGGGAGACGAAGTCTCGAGCCACTGGCTCGAGGTGGTGCCCGGGGCCGAGCATCCGTCGGGCAGCACGATCCGCGTCGGTGTCACGGACGAAGCCGAAACGCCCGGGCGTATCACGGAGATTCCGCAAGCGCGGAAGACCTACCGCTTTCTCACCATGAACTACTCCGACTACAAGGGCTTTCCTGCCCCGCTCACCAACGGCGGGCTGAACGAGCACAACGTCGCGGCGCGTGATGTGTGGTCGCCCTCGCGCAAGGAGCTCGTGGCGATGACGCCACGGCCGCAGCAGGGCCCGCAGTACAGCGATCTGTCGCGGATCGCCATGCAACGCGCCCGCAGTGCCCGTGAGGCGGTGGAGATCGTGGGCGCGTTGATCGATCGCCACGGCTACTCGGACTACGGCGGCAACTCGCACATGTTCGCCGACGCCGAGGAAGGCTGGGTGCTGATCGAGTTCGCGGGCGGCAAGGGCTTGTGGATCGCCGAGCGCCTCGGGCCCGATGAGGTGCGCATGTCCTACCCCGGCTACATCCGCGAGATCCCGCCCGATTTCGCCAAGCATCCGGATTTCCGCGGTTCGAAGAACTTCATCAGTTTCGCGGTGGAGCAGGGCTGGTACGACCCGGCCTCGGGCCAGCCTTTCGATGTGAGCAAGATCTACTCGGCGGGTCCGGAGCGCTTTCCGCGGAGCGAGATCGAGCGCGAGCTGCGCGATGCCGCACCGGTCAGCCTGCGCCGCATGATGGATGCCGTCCGGGATGTGCGGATATCCCAGGACACCACGGGTTACGGGCAGGTGGCGCAGCTCCACAAGGGCGGCCGCCCGGAGATGCATCTGCTGTGGGTGGCGCCCACCGGCTCCGTGACCGCGCCTTTCGTACCGTATCGCGTCGGCGTACGCGAGATCGCACCGCAGTTCGGCAAACACCGGTATCTCACCAAGGGAGAGGCCAGCGCCTTCCTGACGCCGGACTGGCAGGCGCAGGAGGGCACGGAATTCGCGGGGCAACTCTTCAAGCGGCTGATGTACCACACCTGTGAGCACCCGGCGAAGTTCCTGCCGGAGGTGAACGAGGCACTCACCGCCTTCGAGAACCGCCTGATCGCGGAGCAGGCCGCGGTCGCGGAGACCGCCGAGACGCTCTTCCGCGCGGGCAAGAATGAGCTCGCACTGGACTACATCACCCGCTACAGCCGCGAGGCTGGCAAGGACGCACTCACGCTCGGCCGCGCGCTGCTCGGCAGCATCGAGGCGCGCACCGAGGTGCTCTACGGCATCCGTCGCCCATCGGGTGATGTGATGAGCGCGATGGGTGCTGCGGTCGTTTCCTGCGAGCCGCGGGAAAAACCCTGATCCCGTTGCTTGCTCAGGCCTCGCAGGCTGCCGCCTCCCGCAGCAACAGTCCGGATATGAGTGGCTCTTTGCTGCGCAGTCGTTCGGCCGGACCAGCCACCGTCAGCACGCAACGCCGGATGCCCACGTTCGGTGGCAAGGGCGTGGCAATGGCGCCGGCGTCGGCGAAGACGGCTCCGAAGGCGCGCGCGCACCCGCTCGTGCGCGCCTGCTCCACCAGCAGCTTGATCTGGTCCAGCGTCTGCGTGGGTGCGAGCGGGCCGCCAGCCCGTCTTGAGCGCTCGTAGAGCGAACTGAGGCTCGCCGATGGCAGCGTGCTCAGGTATGCGGTGCCGATGGCGCTGCCCCAGAACGTGATCTGCTGCCCTGGCTCGGCGATGAACGAGATCACGAGGTTGCTCCGCTCCACACGGAGGATCTCCATGCAGAGGTCCGTGGGTGCAGAGAGGGTCACCGTCTCCGAGCAGGCCTCCTGAACCGTCTTCAGCATTTCCAGCACGCGCGGCTCGCGCACGATGGCCTCATCCAGCCACGCGGCGAGCCGCGCGAAGTGCGCCGTGGGCAGGTAAGTGGCGGAGCGGCGGTCGAGCGAGAGCACGGACAGATCGACCATGGCGCGCAGCAGCGCCGCCACACTGGATCGGGGAGCCCCCAGGATCTCGATGAGTTCCGCGCTGGTCAGCGCCCGACGCTCCCGCTCAAAGGCTTCAAGTACCCCGACCATCCTCGCTACGGACTGGCTGACAGACTGCGCGTTCACAGTAGTAAATCCACATATATAGACCTGAGTCCCATTATCTGGATTACGCTTGACGGGTCAAGCGGCTGGTGGCAGATTCTTGAGGCGCATCCATCGGGATTTCCTCATGTCCGTGACCTCCCTCAGCCCGGAACAGGCCCTTGCGATCTATCGCGACATGGTGCGCATCCACGCGTGCGACGAGCAGATCCAGTTGAGCCTCCGTGCCGGCCACCTGCAGTTCCAGTACTACCCCTGTGGTGGTCAGGAGGCCATTCCGGCCGCGGTCTACAGCGTGCTGCAGCCGGAAGACCAGGTCGTCACGACCTACCGCGTGGTCCACGACATCATTGCCAAGGGCGCCTCCATGCGCGAGGTGATGGCCGAGATGTACGGCCGCAGCACCGGTACCTCGAAGGGCAAGGGCGGGCCGATGCACCTTGCCGATCCGCAGAGCGGCGTGATGGTCACCACCGGCATCGTGGGCGCGGGCATGCCCATCGCCAACGGCCTGGCGCTCGCGGCGCAGTTCCGCGGCACGGGGCAGGTGGTGGTGGTCAGCTTCGGGGACGGTGCGGCCAACATCGGCGCCTTCAACGAGAGCCTGAACCTCGCGGCCGTCTGGCAACTGCCTGTGATCTTCCTCTGCCAGAACAACGCCTACGCCGAATACACCTCCTTCGCCGAGTCCACGCGGAGCGCAGCGATCGCCGACAGGGCAGCGGGTTACGGCGTGGTCGGTGTCACGGTGGACGGTAGCAGCCCCGAGGCCATGCGGCAGGCGGCGGCAGATGCGGTCGCCCGTGCGCGCCGTGGTGATGGGCCCACACTCCTCGAGTGCAAGACCCAGCGGCTGCAGGGCCATGCCTTCGGCTCCACCGAGGAGCACATGGACCAGGAGGTCCTCGCGGCAGGGCGGGCCAGTACCCCGATCCAGCGCTTCCGCGCCCGCCTGATCGCCGAGTACGGTGTCGCGGAGTCCGCGCTTCAGGAGATCGAGAAGGCGGCCGAAGCGGAAGTGCAGGACGCGCTGCTCTTTGCCGAGGAAAGCCCCGAACCGGGTGCGCAGGATCTCTACACCGACATCTACGCCGACGTATCGGTGGTGCCGGACAGCGGCATTGCGTGGCAGACCCCGCCCCCGCCCGCGCCGCCCACGGGTGCGGCGCGCCAATTGATGACCTGCCAGGCCATCGCCGACGCACTCGACGTGGCCCTCGCCAACGACCCCGAGGTCTTCCTCATGGGCGAGGACATCCACGACCCGGCCGGTGGGGTACTGAAAACCACCTACGGCCTGTCGACCAAACATGGCCTCGGCCGCGTGCGTCCCACCCCGATCTCCGAGCAGGCCATCGTCGGTGCGGCGATCGGTGCCGCGCTGGCCGGCATGCGCCCCGTCGCCGAGATCATGGTGTGCGACTTCACGCTCGTCTGCATGGACCAGCTGCTGAACCACGCCGCCAAGTTGCGGTACATGTCCGGTGGCCGCACCACGGTACCGCTCGTGATCCGCACCGCCACCGCGGGCAACGTGGGCAGCTTCGGTGCCCAGCACTCCCAGTCGCTGGAGGCAATGCTCGCGCACGTGCCAGGCCTGAAGATCGTGGCGCCCAGCAACGCCTATGACGCGAAGGGTCTGTTGCTCACC
>JBILEG010000174.1:0-6991 GCA_044352225.1 Pseudomonadales bacterium
CTCGCGCAGGACCTCCGTGATCACCGGCCCCTGGTAGCTCATGGCGAGCCGTACGGAGGGCGCGCGCTCACCGAGTTCCGCGCGCAGGAGATCCTGCAGCGCCGTGCGCTGGCGCTCGCTCACCGCGCGAAGCGGCGAATCACCCTCCCAGATGGTCTCGTAGGCATGAGCAACGCGTGCTGCCCTGAGCGGTATGACGATGCCGCGCAGGATGGGCTGCCAGAGGAGTGCGGGGAGTTCGACAACGCGGCGGTCGGAGAGGAACTCGGTCAGGAAATCACGGACGGCGGCACGCGTAGGCGCGCGGGGCGTACCCAGGTTCACCAGCAGTACCGCTGCATCGGCATGCGGCGCGTGTACGCGCGTTTCTTCGCTGCTCATGCGGCACCGTGGGATGTATGTCGGGGAACCGACGGAGTGATCAGGAAGAGAGTGCGTCCAGCACCTGCGCGCGGATGACCTCTACAGCCCCCACGCCACCGATGCGATGGTAGCGGGTAGTGCCGCTCGCCTGCGCGCCGTAATAGCCCACCAGTTGCGCAGTCTGGTTGTGATAGACCTGCAAGCGCTGGCGTACGGTTTCCTCGCGGTCGTCCTCGCGCTGCACGAGTTCATCGCCGGTGTCGTCGTCACGGTCGGGCGTGCGTGGCGGGTTGTGCGCCACGTGATAGACGCGCCCGGAGCCGGGGTGCACGCGGCGCCCGGTAAGACGGTCGATGATCACGCTGTCGGGCACGTCGATTTCAACCACATGGTCGATAGGAACGCCGGCGTTGCGCAGTGCTTCTGCCTGCGGGATGGTCCGCGGGAAGCCGTCGAACAGGAAACCGCGGGCGCAGTCGGGGCGCGAGATGCGCTCCTTCACGAGCGCGATGATGAGATCATCCGAGACAAGTTGGCCACTGGCCATGACCTCGCGCACTTTCAGCCCCAGTTCGGAGCCTTCCTTGACGGCGGCACGGAGCATATCGCCCGTCGACACTTGGGGGATGCCGAAGTGCTGCATGATGAACTGGGCCTGGGTGCCTTTCCCTGCACCGGGAGCCCCCAAGAGAATGACGCGCATGAGTTGTCTCCGAAGCTGCGGAGGGCCTGCGCGATGACACCTCGCTGCGCGGGGACCCGGACCGGAATCGTTATGACGCGAGCATTACATACCCGCGCTGGCCTAAACAAGCTGACCGCTTTCTGTGCCTGTGCGTGATTTGGCCTCGCGCCACAGCGCATCCAGCACTTCCGGCCCCTGGCCCGCGAGGGCAGAACCGTTCTCCGCAGTGATCGCTTCCATGCTCCGGAACCGCAGCTCGAACTTCGCGCTGGCGGCCCGCAACGCACCCTCCGCGTCTACGCCCAGATGGCGTGCGAGGTTCACACAGGTGAAAAGAATGTCTCCGAGCTCGTCCGCGCGGGCCCGCGCGTCGCCTGCGTGGATGGCTTCCATCAGTTCGGCCGTCTCCTCCGAGAGCTTGTCCATCACGCCCTCCCAGCCCGCCCAATCAAAGCCTTCGCGGGCGGCGCGACGCTGGAGTTTCTCAGCGCGTGCCAGCGCCGGCAGCGCGACCGGTACGTCATCCATAGCGCTTTTCTGGGCACGGGCGTGGCGGTCTTCCTGCTTGATGCCTTCCCATCGCTCCTTCACGCCGGCGGTGTCGGGTAATGTCCCGGGGGCGCGCATGCTGGCGAGCGTGCCATCCGGAAACACGTGGGGGTGTCGACGCAGGAGCTTGCGTACGATGGCGTCCGTCACGTCGTCGAAACCGAACAGCCCGCGGTCGGATGCGACCTGCGCATAGAACACCGCCTGGAAGAGATGGTCGCCAAGTTCGTCACGCACCTCGTTGACCGCGTCGCGCTCCACGGCATCGGCGAGCTCGTAGGTTTCCTCGATCGTGTGGCGGACGAGGCTTTTCCAGTCCTGCGCCAGATCCCAGGGGCAGCCCGTCTCCGGGTCGCGCAGGCGGCGCATGAGTTCACGCAGATCGGCGATGTCGTAGCGCGGCATGGCAGGCTCCGGAAATGTCATTCGAGGTGGCGGGATGCGTTCATCACGCCATCGATCTGCTGGATGCGCCCCAGCACGCGACCGAGCGCGACCAGCGAGCCGATCTCGATGACGAGTCGTACCGTGGCAGTACGGCGGTGCCGGTCGACGGAAGTGCCGAGATCCAGCACGTTGATGCGTTCGTTGCCCAGCAGGTTCACGAGATCGCGCAGGAGGCCGGGGCGATCATGCGCCACCACCTTCACGGCCACGGCGTGCTGGCGCGGCTGCTCGCCCTGCCAGGCGACCTCGAGGATGCGCGCGGGCGAGGCAAGCGCGAGCGCGCGGAGCTTGCTGCAGTCCGCTCGATGCACGCTCACGCCGCGCCCGCCCGTGACATAGCCCGTGATCGCATCGCCCGGCAGCGGACGGCAGCAACCCGCGAACTGGGTCATCAGATTGTCGACGCCGGCAACCGTGACCGCGGCACGCGAGCCGCTGCGCTGCAGGCGTGGCGCCTCCACGGGAAGGGCCTCGGGATCGGGCTGCGGCGGCGCAAGGGCGCTGATGAGTTGCGCGGGCGTGATGTCGCCGCAGCCCAGCGCCTCCAGCATCTCGTCGGGGGATGGCTGCCCGAGAGCGCGCGCGAGAGTGGACAGCGGCGGCAAACTGATCGAGAGACGTCGTGCCTCGCGCTCGAGCACGATGCGGCCGGCAGCGAGGTGCTGCTCGCGGTCCTGCTCGCGAAAGAAGTGCCGGATCTTGGCGCGGGCCCGCGCTGTGTGCACGAACTCGTTGCCCGGACGCAGCCATTCGCGGTTCGGCGCCGCGACCTTGCCGCGGAGGATCTCGACGCGCTCACCGGTGGCAAGCGCGTGCTCAAGGCTCACGATGCGACCATCGACCCGCGCGCCACGGCAGCGATGGCCGAGTTCCGTGTGCACCTGGTAGGCGAAGTCCACGGGCGTGGCGCCACGGGGCAGGTCCACCACATGGCCGTCGGGCGTGAGCACGTAGACGCGCTCCTCGCCCGCCTCGCGTCTCAGGTGTTCGGGAACCAGATCACCGGCATCCAGTTCCTCGCCCCAGCCGAGCACCTGCCGCAGCCAGCCGATTTTCTCCTCGTAGCCGCCAACGGCCCCTCGCGCATCCACGCCCTTGTAATGCCAATGCGCGCAGATGCCGAACTCCGCCTCGCGGTGCATGTCACCGGTGCGGATCTGCACTTCCAGCACCTTGCCGCCCTCCCCCATCACAGCCGTGTGCAGCGAGCGGTAGCCGTTCGGCTTCGGATTGGCGATGTAGTCGTCGAATTCGCCGGGGATGTTGCGCCAGAGAGCGTGTACGGCGCCGAGCGCCGGGTAGCACGCGGTGGCATCCGTCACCATCACGCGCAACGCGCGCACGTCGTAGACCTCAGAGATCTCGAGGCCCTTGCGCTGCATCTTGCGCCAGATGCTGTAGAGGTGCTTCGCGCGCCCCGAGACCTCCGCCTCGATGCCGGCTGCGGCCAGCGCGGCAGCGAGCCGGTCGGTAGCACGGGCGATGAAGTCCTCGCGGTCCGCGCGCCGCTCATCGAGCAGGGCCGCGATGCGGCGGTACTCGTCAGGGTGCAGGTGGCGGAAGGCAAGATCCTCGATCTCCCACTTGATCTGTCCCACCCCCAGGCGATGGGCGAGCGGTGCGTAGATGTCCATCACTTCGCGGGCCAGCGCCACCGCAGCAGCACCCGTGTCGCGCGGCGAGAGGGCGCGCAGTGCCTGCACGCGTTCGGCAAGTTTCACCAGCGCGACACGCGGATCGTCGATCAGCGCGACCAGCATGCGGCGCAGCCGTTCGCCCTGGCGCTCGCGGCTCGCCAGGCTGCCGCGTCCGGCGCCCTCGTCGGGACCGACACGCAGAGCGTCCATCCGCTGCACGCCGGACAGCAAGCGCGCGCAGGCGTCGCCAGCGAGGTCCCGGAGCGCCTCGACGTCCATCAGCCCGTCCTGCAACGGAACACTGAGCAGGCCCGCGACCAGCGCCTCGTCGTCCAACCCGAGCAGCGCGAGGATGTCGAGGATGTCGATGGCGGCGCGCAAACGCGGCGAGAGCGCAACCCCGGCCTGCGTCGGGTAGCAGGCGATCACCGCGTCCAGCGCCGCCGCGATGCGCGCACGGTCGTGGCCTTCGCCGAGGGAACCGATATGCCCGAGCAGGTGCAGGCCATCTGCCGGAGCGGCATCTCCGAGTGAATGTGCCCCGCGGATACGCACCATGGCGTGCGCGCGGCTCAGGCCGCGCCGAAGACGCCGGTGGAGAGGTAGCGGTCACCGCGGTCGCAGATCACGGCGACGATCAGCGCGTTCTCGGTGGTGGCGGCCACACGCAATGCACCGGCCACCGCACCGCCTGCCGAGACGCCGCAGAGAATGCCCTCCTCCTGCGCGAGACGCCGCATGGTGTCCTCGGCTTCGCGCTGTCCGATGTCCAGCACCAGATCGACGCGGGCCGGTTCGAAGATGCGCGGAAGATAGGCCTGCGGCCAGCGGCGGATGCCCGGAATGCTCGAGCCGTCCGCGGGCTGGAGGCCGACGATGCAAACGCCGGGGTTCTGCTCCTTCAGGTAGCGCGAGACACCCATGATGGTGCCGGTCGTGCCCATGGAACTCACGAAGTGGGTGATGCGCCCGCCCGTCTGTGACCAGATCTCGGGGCCGGTTGTGCGGTAATGGGCCAGAGGGTTGTCGGGGTTGGCGAACTGGTCGAGCACCTTGCCGCGTCCCTCGGCCTGCATACGCAGCGCGAGATCACGCGCCTCTTCCATGCCGCCCGCGCGGCTCACTTCCACCAGTTCCGCGCCATAAGCGCTCATTGCCAGTTTGCGCTCCTCGCTCATGTGCGAGGGCATGATCAGCACCATGCGGTAGCCGCGCATGGCTGCGACCATGGCGAGCGCGATGCCGGTGTTTCCGCTGGTCGCCTCGATCAGGGTGTCGCCGGGGCGGATCTCGCCGCGTTGCTCGGCGCCGAGGATCATGCTCAAGGCTGGCCTGTCCTTGACGGATCCGGCAGGGTTGTTGCCTTCGAGCTTGGCGAGAAGTGTGTTACCGCGGCCTGCGCCCATGCGTTGCAGGCGCACCAGAGGCGTGGCACCCACGGTGGACTCGACGGTGGGGAAGGCAGCGCCGGCGCCCGCTGCCGAAAACGGGTGTTCCGGGGGAGTGCTCATCGGGGTGTACTACCGGTGGGAATCAGGCTCCCATGATACCGGCGCGGGCGCGGGGCGGAAGTACTCGCGGCTTCGCAACGGGCGCTCGCCGATGGCCGCGGCGAGTGCTTCGCGCAGCAGCCGCTTGGCCAGGCGGCGGGTGCGCACGTCGGCGTAGTCGCGCTGGCCGATCGCGAGCAGCGCCCATCCGGGGAAGGCATGCGTGGAGTCCAGACCCTCGGGTTGCGGCACGAAACCGGTGGCCGGGTCGAAGGCATAGAACGCCTCGGGCTCGAGGCACTCGCCGTACGAGGCCTCTGCACCCAGATCGAGCGCATAACCGAGTTCGCGCAGCAACAGCAACTCGAAATCGCGCAGCAGGGGTTCGTGGTCAGCATCCGTGGCGAGCCCCGGCAGCAGACCGGCGTAGGCCTCGAAGACCGGAAGATGAGGGTCCGCGGGCGCGAGCGCGCGCACCAGCAACTCGTTCAGATAGAGCGCACTGAAGAGGCGCTCACCCGTCACCAGGGGCAACATCTGCGCGCGCTCGGCAGAGACCAGCGTCTTCAGCTCTCCGCGCCCCGACCACGACAGCAGCAAGGACTGGAAGGGCTGCAGCAGGCTGCCCTGCCCTTTTTTCGAGGCACGGGCCGAGCGGGCCACGAGCCCGATACGGCCGAAATCCCGGGTGAGCACATCGAGCAGCAGGCTGCTCTCACGGTAAGCCCTGCGGTGGAGCACGAACGCCGGCTGGCGATCGACCCGCGCGAGGCCGCCCACGGCTCAGTGTTCCTCGCGGTAGCCGAGGCTCGCGAGCGCACGCTCGTCATCGGCCCAGCCACCGCGCACCTTCACCCACAGGCGGAGCATCACCTTGCGCCCGAGCAGGCGCTCGATGTCGATGCGCGCCTCCTGCCCAACGCGTTTCAGGCGCTCGCCGCCCTGCCCGATCACGATCGCTTTCTGCCCCTCTTTCTCGACCAGGATCACGGCACCGATATGGGTGCTGCGCTCGCGCTCGCTGTACTCCTCGATCATCACGGCATTCGCGTACGGGAGCTCCGCGCCCAGTTGGCGCATGAGTTTCTCGCGGACGATTTCAGCGACCAGGAAGCGCTCGCTGCGGTCGGTGAGCTGGTCGGGCGGAAAGAGATGGGGGGCCTCGGGGAGCGAGGCTGCGATCTCTTTCTCGAGTGCATCGAGGTTGTGGCCGCGCAAGGCAGAGACCGGCAGCACCGCACGGAACACGCCCGATTCACCGAGCCGTTGGAGCTGCGGCAGGAGTTCGGCCTTGTCTTCCAGACGGTCGATCTTGTTCAGCAGCAGCAGCGCGGGCTTGCCGCAATTTCGTACTTCGGCAAGCACGCGCTCGTCGTCATCTGTCCAGCGCGCGCGGTCCACCACCATCAGCACCAGATCGACATCGCGGATGGCAGAGAGTGCGGCGCGGTTCATGACACGGTTCAGCGCGCGTCCTTCGCCGCGGTGCAGGCCAGGCGTGTCGACATAGACGATCTGCAGTTCTTCGCGCGTGCTCACGCCAAGGATGCGGTGACGGGTGGTCTGGGGCTTGCGCGAGGTGATGCTGATCTTCTGGCCGAGGAGATGGTTCAGCAGCGTCGACTTGCCGACGTTCGGCCTGCCAACGATGGCGACCAGTCCGCAGCGGGTGGGAGTCATGTGCTCATTCCTTCGCCCGCCCGCAAGGCACCGAGCGCATGGCGGGCAGCCTGCTGCTCGGCGATCCGCCGGTTGCGTCCCTCTCCAGGCGAAGGTTCGGCCAGCCCCTCTACATGCGCCTGCACGCGGCACAGGCCACC
>JBILEG010000176.1:0-6978 GCA_044352225.1 Pseudomonadales bacterium
GCTGCGCCGGAGCCCGCCCCCGCCGAACCGGTCGCCGCGTCCGAGCCACCGCAACCCGTGCTGCCGGCGAAGGCGCCACAACCGGTGCCTGCCGCCGCAGTTGCCAAGCCGCGCGACGAAGTGGTGCGCGTGTCCTCGCAGTTGCTCGAGGACCTGGTCAATCTGGCCGGCGAAACCAGCATCTCGCGCGGGCGCGTCGAGGAGCAGGTCAGCGAACTAGGCCAGCTCTTCGGCGACATGCAGTCCACCATCGAGCGGCTGCAGAGCCAGGTACGCCGCCTCGACATCGCCACCGAGGCGCAGATTCTCTTCCGCCGCGAGCGTGCCGAGACTGCCGGCGCCGAAGGCTTCGACCCCCTCGAGATGGACCGCTACTCGCAGCTCCAGCAGCTCTCGCGCTCGCTGGTCGAGAGCGCCTCCGACATCCTCGATATCAAGCGCACGCTCTCCGAGAAGACCCGCGATCTCGAGACGGTGCTGATCCAGCAGTCGCGCATCAACAGCCAGCTGCAGGAAGGCCTGATGCGCTCGCGCATGGTGCCTTTCGCAAGCATCCTGCCGCGCATCCGGCGCGTGGTGCGTCAGGTGGCCTCGGAGCTCGACAAGAACGTGGAGCTCGAGCTCGGCAAGATGGAAGGCGAGCTCGACCGCGGCATCCTCGAGCGTGTGGTCGCACCGCTCGAGCACATGCTGCGCAATGCCGTGGACCACGGCATCGAATCCCGCGAGCAACGGCGTGCCGCAGGCAAACCGGAAACCGGCCGCATCCGCATCGACGTCTCCCGCGAGGGCGGTGACGTGCTGCTTGCGCTCTCCGACGATGGCGCCGGCGTCAACATCGCCGCCGTGCGCCGCAAGGCGATCGAGCGCGGCCTGATGGCGCCCGAGGCGCCGCTCGGCGACCACGAGATCACGCAGTTCATCCTCCACTCGGGCTTCAGCACCGCCGAGAAAGTCACGCAGATTTCCGGGCGCGGTGTGGGCATGGACGTGGTGAGCAGCGAGATCCGCCAGATGGGCGGCTCGCTCGAGATCCAAAGCACGCCGGGCAAGGGCAGCCGCTTCGTGATCCGTTTGCCGTTCACTGTTTCGGTGAGCCGCTCGCTGATGGTGAACGTGGGCACCGACACCTACGCGCTGCCTCTGAACACCGTCGAAGGCGTGGTGCGGATGCCCGCGCGCGACATGGCGCGCTACACGGGCCCGGATGCCGAACTGCTGTCTTATGCGGGCCAGAGCTACGCCGTGCGCCACCTGGGCGAGTTGTTGTATCCGGGCGAGCAGGTGGATGTCGGTGACCTGGAAGAAAACGTGCCCGTGGTACTGGTGCGGGCCGGTGGTCAGGCGCTCGCCGTGGAGGTCGGCCGTCTGGTCGGTGCCCGCGAGATCGTGGTGAAGGGTCTCGGGCCGCAGTTCGGCGCGGTACCCGGCCTGAGTGGTGCCACCGTGCTCGGTGACGGCAGCGTGGTGCTCATTCTGGACATCCCGGCGATGCTGCGCGCCGATTCCGCGCGCGGCACGCAAAGCAGCGTGGAGCTCGCCCGCACCGAGGCCGCGCCGCAGGCCGAACGCCCCCCGCTGGTGATGGTGGTGGACGACTCGGTCACGGTGCGCAAGGTCACCACACGCTTCCTCGAGCGCGAGGGCATGCGCGTGATTACCGCGAAAGACGGCGCCGAGGCGATGGTCATGCTGCAGGAGCAGGTGCCGGATCTCATGCTGCTGGACATCGAGATGCCGCACATGGACGGCTTCGAGGTGCTGAGCAAGCTCCGGCTGAGCGATGCGCTGCGTCAGCTGCCCGTGATCATGATTACCTCGCGTACTGGCGACAAACACCGCGAGCGCGCGCTCTCGCTGGGAGCGAACATGTACCTCGGCAAGCCCTATCAGGAAAGCGTGCTGCTGGAGCACATCGGCAGATTGCTCGGCCGCGGCCGCCTGCGGGCGGGGAGCTAGCGGCATGGACGCGGAGAGCGCCGCACTCGATCTCAGCGCGCTGCTGCTGCCTGTCACCGGGCAGTTGCTCGTGGTGCCCACTGCCGTGGTGGCGGAAATCATCAAGCGCCGTGAGCTCGTGCCGCCGGAAGGCGCGCCACCCTGGATCCTGGGCCACGTGAAATGGCATCAATCGATGGTGCCGGTGCTGTGCTTCGAGGCCCTGAACGGCCAGAGCGTGGACGACGAGGACAGCGGCAGCCGGATTGTGATCATCGCCACGCTGGATGCGCAGTCCGGCCAGCACCATTACGCCCTGCTCACGCGCGGCGTGCCGAACCTGCTGCGGCTGACACCGGATGACATCCATCAGGTCGATGGCGCGGTTCCCGGCGCGGCCGAGCGCATGAAAGTGCGGGTGCACGGACAAACCGCGGCGATTCCGGATCTGGATTACATCGAGAGGAGCCTGTTCGGCCTGAGCGCCGAGCCCGGCTGAGCCGCCGCGCGCCTCAGAGATCTCCCCAGCGGTGCTGCAGGATGGCAAGCGCCGCTACCGGCGCTGTCTCGGCGCGGAGCACGCGCGGGCCCAGCGACCAGGGTCTGAAACCCGCCGCGCGGGCCGCAGCGAATTCCATATCGTCCAGTCCGCCCTCCGGCCCGATCAGCACGCGTATGCCTCGCGGTTCGGGATCGAGCGTATCCAGAGTCACGGCATCGCGGGTGTGCAGCACGAGCGCGGGCAGCTCGCTGCGCTCTCCCAGCCACGCATCCAGCCCGGACGTGACGCCCAGCTCCGGTACTCGCGATCTCCCGCTCTGCTCGCAGGCGCTCACGATCACCTGCCGCCAGTGCCGCATCCGCGACTCGCTGCGTTCTTCCGACAGCCGCGCGTTGCAGCGCGACAACAACAAGGGCGTGACCGAAGTGACACCGAGTTCGGTGGCTTTCTGAAGCGCGTAATCCATGCGTTCCCCGCGCGAGAGGCCCAGGCCCAGATGCACGGCAAGCGGGGATTCAGGAGTTGAGGGAAGCGGCGCACCCGCAAGGATGCGCAACTCTTTCTTCGATACGGCGGTGATGGTGGCGGAGAACTCCGGTCCGCTGCCGTCGAAGACGCGCAGCGCATCCCCCAGGCCCAGCCGGAGCACGTTCTTCGCGTAATGCGCGAGCGCTTCGGGCGCGACGAACTCCCGCCCTTCGGCGAGCGGGAGTTCCACGAACACGCGGATGTCGCGCATGCGACGCGCGCAGGCCGATCAGTAGCGGTAGGCATCGCTCTTGAACGGGCCGTCGACCGGCACCTTGATGTAGTCGGCCTGCTCGGGGCGCAGCCGCGTCAGCACGCCGCCGAAACCGGCGACCATGTGGCGGGCCACTTCCTCGTCAAGGTGCTTGGGCAGCACTTCGATGCCGATCGCGCCGGGCTTGAGATCCGCCAGCAGGTCCGCGAAGCGGCGCTCGTAGAGGTAGATCTGCGCCAGCACCTGGTTGGCGAAGGAGCCGTCCATGATGCGCGAGGGGTGACCGGTGGCGTTGCCGAGGTTCACGAGGCGCCCTTCAGAGAGCAGGATCAGGTGATCGTTGGTGGCGCGGTCGCGGAAGATGCGGTGCACCTGCGGCTTAACCTCGTCCCATTCCCAGGTGCGACGCATGAAGGCCGTGTCGATCTCGTGATCGAAGTGGCCGATGTTGCACACCACGCAGCCGCTTTTGAGCGCGGCGAGCATGTGGCGGTCACAGACGTCCATGTTGCCCGTGGCGGTGACGATGAGGTCTTGCTGGGCAAGCAGTGCGAGATCGATGCAGGCGGCGGTGCCGTCGTTCTTGCCGTCGATGTAGGGCGATACCAGCTCGTAGCCATCCATGCAGGCCTGCATGGCGCAGATCGGGTCGACCTCGGAGATGCGCACGATCATGCCTTCCTGGCGCAGAGACTGCGCCGAGCCCTTGCCCACGTCGCCGTAGCCGATGACCAGCGCGCGCTTGCCCGAGAGCAGGTGGTCGGTGCCGCGCTTGATGGCGTCGTTCAGGCTGTGGCGGCAGCCGTATTTGTTGTCGTTCTTCGCCTTGGTGACGGAGTCGTTCACGTTCACCGCGGGCACTTTCAGTGTGCCGTCTTTCAGCATTTCCTGCAGGCGCAGCACGCCGGTGGTGGTTTCCTCGCTGATGCCGTGCACGCCGTCCAGCAGTTGCGGGTAGCGCTGGTGCAGGATCTGCGTGAGGTCACCGCCGTCGTCGAGGATCATGTTGACCGGCCACGGCTTGCCGTCCTTCAGGATGGTCTGCTCGATGCACCACTCGTACTCCTCTTCGGTCTCGCCTTTCCAGGCATAGACCGCGAGGCCGCGCGCAGCGATGGCGGCTGCGGCGTGATCTTGCGTCGAGAAGATGTTGCACGAGGACCAGCGCACTTCGGCGCCGAGCTCGGCGAGCGTCTCGATCAGCACAGCGGTCTGGATGGTCATGTGCAGGCAGCCGAGGATGCGGGCGCCGGCGAGCGGCTTTTGTGCGCGGTAGCGCGAGCGGATCGCCATCAGTGCAGGCATTTCGCTCTCGGCGATCTGGATTTCCTTGCGGCCCCAGTCGGCGAGGGTGATGTCGGCGACCTTGTAGTCCGTGAAGATCACGTCGATGCGGGCGGGAGTGGTCATGGTAAATCTCCGGGGTGTGTTGAAGTGTTCGTGGTCTGTGTCGTGTCAGTGTCTGTTCAGAGCGCTTTTGCGAGCGCTGCGGCGCGGTCGGTGCGCTCCCAGCTGAAGCCATCGCGCCCGAAGTGGCCGTAGGAGGCCGTGGGGCGGTAGATCGGGCGCTTCAGATCGAGCATCTCGATGATGCCGCGCGGGCGCAGATCGAAATGCTCGCGGATCAGCGTGATCACCTCGTGCTCGGGCAGCTTGCCCGTGTCGAAGGTGTTCACCGAGATCGAGGTCGGCTCCGCCACGCCGATCGCATAGGAGACCTGGATCTCGCAGCGATCCGCGATGCCCGCGGCCACGATGTTCTTGGCGACATAACGCGCCGCGTAAGCTGCCGAGCGGTCCACTTTGGACGGATCCTTGCCAGAGAACGCCCCGCCGCCGTGGCGCGCCATGCCGCCGTAGCTGTCCACGATGATCTTGCGGCCGGTGAGGCCGCAATCGCCCATCGGGCCACCAATCACGAAGCGTCCGGTGGGGTTCACGTGGAACTTGGTACCGCTGTGCAGCCACTCGGCCGGCAGTACGTGGCGGATGATCATTTCGATCACGGCCTCGCGGATCGTCTCGTTGGAAACGTCGTCGTCGTGCTGCGTGGAGAGCACGACCGCATCGACTGCCACGGGGCGGCCGTTCTCGTAACGCAGCGTCACCTGGCTCTTCGCGTCCGGGCGCAGCCAGGGCAGGGTGCGGTCTTTGCGCAGCTGCGCCTGACGCTCCACAAGGCGGTGTGCGTAGGTGATCGGTGCGGGCATCAGCACATCGGTTTCATTGCTGGCGTAGCCGAACATCAGGCCCTGGTCGCCGGCGCCCTGCTCCTTGTTCTCGGAGGAGTCCACGCCCTGTGCGATATCGCGTGACTGCTTGCCGATCGCGTTCAGCACCGCGCAGGAGCGGCCGTCGAAGCCGAGCGCGGAACTGTCGTAGCCGATATCGACGATGACCTGGCGGATGAGGTCCTCGAGTTCGACGTAGGTGCTGGTGGTCACCTCGCCGGCCACGATCGCCATGCCGGTCTTCACCAAGGTTTCGACCGCGACGCGGGCGTGCGGGTCATCCTTGATGATCGCGTCGAGCACCGCGTCGGAGATCTGGTCGGCCATCTTGTCGGGGTGGCCCTCGGAGACGGATTCGGACGTGAAGATGGAATACTCGCTCATGGTTGCTCCTTTTCCTGGAGTTTCTGGAAGACACGGAGCTGCACACGGAAACCGTTGCGCAGCGCCAGATAAAGGTTGTGGTCCTCGACCAGTCCGGCCAGAGCGGCCCAGCCCGCGAGATCGGACGGCGCGAAGCCGAGCCACAGATCTCCGCAAGCCTCGCGCGCCCAGGCCTGGTCGTGCGCGCAGAGATCCGTAAGAAGAAGCGATCCGCCCGGCGCCAGCGAAAGCGCCAGCTGCGCCAGTACGGCAGCGGGCGAGGCCGTGTGGTGCAGCACCATATTGCAGACGGCCAGATCGATGCTGCCCGCAAGCTCGCCCAGTGCGTTGCCGTCGGCCAGCCGGAGCTCGACGTTGTCGAGTTGCTGTGCCTCGCAGGCAGCGCGCGCCTGGGCGAGCATTTCCGGGGAGTTGTCCAAAGCCAGCACCCGTGCGGCGCGCGCCGAGAGCGCGGGCAGCAGCCAGCCCTGGCCGGGCCCGAGTTCCAGTGCGGTGTCCACGGGTTGCAGCGCGTCGAGGAGTTCTGTGACAGCGGCCTGGTACTGCGAGGGCGGGGCGATCAGCTCCTGCTGCTCGAGGAACTTCGGCGCGTTGGCGGCGAAGAAGGCGCGCGAGTTCTCGGCTCGCTCGAAACGCACCCGGGCGATGCCCGCCAGCGTTTCCTCGCGCAGGGCCACAGCATCGGCAGCATCGAGCAGGGCGCGGGCCGCGGGCTCGAGCGCCGCTGCGGCGCTGCGGTGGTAGAAGATCGAGGTGCCTTCGCGCCGGCGCCCGACCAGCCCGGCCTCGGCCAGTACCTTCAGATGATGGCTCAGTGCGGGTTGGCGCACGCCAAGGATGCGGCACAGCTCGAGCACGCCATAGGAGTCTTGCCGGAGGGCGCCAAGAATCTCCAGACGCAACGCGTCCCCGCCGGCCTTGTACAGACGGGCGAGAGCGTCGAGGGCCTCGATGGGCCCCGGTGTGGCGAGTGCTAAGGACATGGCCGGCACTGTAGCAGCCGATTTCCGCTATATCAAAAGTATTCGATATAGATTTCAGCCAAGGATTACCGAAGCCCGGGCTGGTCCGCCATGCGCTGGGCGCGGGCCCGGACACCATACTTTCCGGCCGTTCCCCGAGCCTTCAAAGGACCACCGATGCCTGCCAGCGCCCACGCGAGCACTTTCTGACGATGCGTG
>JBILEG010000177.1:0-6863 GCA_044352225.1 Pseudomonadales bacterium
CTGCACGAAACTCGCGAATTGGGAGGCGAGGATCAGATAGATGAAGATGATCGCAAGCCCCATCGCGGCCAGCGTCTCCATGAAGGTCTCGTTCAGTTGCTCCTGCGAACCACCAACGCTGAAACGGTAACCGCGAGGCAATTGCGTCTCGGCTACGAGCTTCTGCACAACCTTGCCTACATCGCCCGAAGCACGCCCGTCGGCACGCATGTAGATCGACACACGGCGTTGCAGATCAAGCCGCTTCAACTGCGGTGGCGACGTCGTCTGCACAAGCTCCGCGACCTGACGCAGGGGCACCAGCACGGGCAAACCCTGCGGATCGAGCCTGCCGCTCGCCAGGTAGAGCCCGCCGAGATCGGTGGTCTCGCGGCGCGCCTCGGCCGGCAGCCGAACGACAACGTCGTAGTTCTGTCCATCCGGCGCCAGCCAGTGACTGATCTTGTCGCCACCCACCAGCACGCGAAGCGCACGACCGATACGCTCGACATCCAGGCCGAGGTCGTTGGCGAGTTCACGATCCACGCGCACCGCCACCGTGGGATTGGTGCCGCGCTCACTGCTGTTCAGATCGGCGACGCCGGGGATCTTCGCGATCTTTTCCATCATCTCGTTGGCAATGGCCGTGAGCCGCTCCTGATCGGGGCCGAGGATCGAAAGCGAGATGGCGTCATTCCAGCCCACCTGGAGCTTCACGCCCGCGATGCGCTGGATCCGCGCTCTCACCACCCGCTCGACCTCCTGCTGGCTCAGGTCACGGTCCGAGCGAGGCACCAGGCGGACGTTGAGACGCGCGTGATTGCGGCCCTCGAAGGTGCCGATCTCGGCAGACACCAGTTCCACCTCGGGGATTTCCTTCAGCCCACGCTCGACCTGCGCGGTCTTGGCATCGGTGTACTGCAGGCTCGAGCCAATGGGCATCTCGAGGCGCAGCGACAGGAAGCTCTCGTCGCCCTCGGGAAAAAACTCGGTGCCGATCAGGGGAAGGATCATCAGGCTGGAAACGAACACGCCAGCTGCGCTCCAGAGCACGAGCCCGCGGTTGGAGACGGTGCCAAGCTCACGCCAGTCCCGCCGCGCCACAGCGCGCACGATGCCAAACACCGGCAGGTACACGCGGCGACGCTGGTCACGCAGGGACCACTCGAGGGCGCGGCCGTAAAGATGGTGCAGGGCCTCGACGCCCTCCTCCACGCGGTCCATCAGCCGACCGAGCCGCGGCATCCGCGCGAAGCGCTTCTCCACCGGATCGTGCCACACGGAGGAGAGCATGGGATCGAGCGTGAAGCTCACAAACAGAGAGACCATCACCGCCACTGTGATCGTGATACCGAACTGGAAGAAATAGCGCCCGATCATGCCGTCCATGAAGGCCACGGGCACAAAGACCGCCACGATGGCGAAGGTGGTGGCCATCACGGCGAGCCCGATCTCCTCGGTGCCGTCGCGCGAAGCATCATGGTGGCTCTTGCCCATCCCGAGATGCCGAACGATGTTCTCGCGTACCACGATCGCATCGTCGATCAGCAAACCGATGCACAGGCTCAATGCCATCAACGTGATCATGTTCAGCGTGAAGCCGAAGGCATGTATGGCAATGAAGGTGGCGATCACGGAGATCGGCAGCGTGAGCCCGGTGATGACGGTGGAGCGCCACGAGTGCAGAAACAAAAACACGATCAGCACGGTGAGTATCGCGCCTTCGAGAATCGTTTCCTTTACCCCCGCAAGCGAAGCCTTTACAAACTCCGCGTTGGACTGAACGGTGACAATGCGCACATCTTCCGGCAGCCGTGCCTGCAGTTCCGCGACGGCTTTCTGCACACCCTCGCCGATCTCGACGACGTTGGAGCCCTGCACCTTGAACACCGAGAGTCCCAGCGCGGGCTTCCCGTCGATCCGCGCGAGCGATTCAGGCTCGGCTTCGCCGTCGATGATCTCCGCCACCTGGTCGAGGTGCACGGGCAGCCCGCCTTGCTGCAGATACACGGCATTCCCGCGCGTGGTGACGATGATGCGGCCGAAGTCGCGGGGATTCCGGATGCGGCCCTCCACGCGCACCATCTGCTCGGCATCGCCCATCTTGATGTTGCCCGCGGGCAGGTCGCGGTTGGCGCTCTGGATCGCGGCCACCACCTCGTCGACACCCACACCGTAACTGCGCATCTGCTCGGGCTTGAGCTGGACCTGGATCTGGCGGGGCACACCGCCGCTCACGGTCACATTGCCCACGCCGGGCGCGGTCTGCAGGCGCTTGATGATCACCTGCTCGACGATGTTCGAGATTTCCCGCAGGGGTCTCTCGGAGGAATACACCGCCAGATCGACGATGGGCTGCTGGTTCTCGTCTTCCATCGAGCGGGTGACGCGCGGCGCCATCACCTCCCGCGGGAAGCTCGGCATCAGGTCGGCGATCTTGTCGCGGATCTCCTGCGTCGCCACCACCGGATCGGCCGACATGCGGAACTCGACCCACATGTAGGCGCCGCCCTCGCGCGCCGTGGCATAGATGTGGTCGACGCCGCTCACGGTGTTGATCACGTTCTCGATGGGGCGCACCACGTCGTTCTCCACCGCATCGGGGGAGGCGCCGGGGTAGTCGATCATCACCGAGACCATCGGCGGCGTGATGTCGGGCATCTGCTCCACGGGCAGACGCACATAGGCAAAGATCCCGAGGACGAGGATCGCCACCATCACCATGGTGGCGAAGACGGGCTGGCGAATACTGGTGCGGGTGATCCACATGCTGCGGTTCCTTCGCGTGGCTCAGTCGAGGGCGCCGGCGGGGCCGGAGGCGGGTAATTGGACCGGTGTGCCTGGATCAAGCGAACCGATGCGCACGGCGAGGAGCTTCTCGCCTTCCGCAAGGCCGGAGCGGATCTCGACCATGCGATCCTGTGTGGCGACCAGACCCAGCGTGACGGGACGACGCTGCACCCTGCCGTCCTCGATCACCATCACATAGTCGAGTCCGGCCTCGTTGATGATGGCAGCGGAGGGCACCGCGATGGCAGGCTCGCCCTGCTCGATCAGCAGCGCGCCCTGGGCGAACATGCCGTCGCGCAGGCGGCCGTAGACGTTGTCGAGCGAGAGGTAGAGCAGCACCAGCCGCGAGCCCTGCTCGGCGGCGGGGCTCACACGCTGGAGCGTCGCACTGAACTCCTCCCCACCGTAGCCGTCCACCCGCAGGCTCGCGCGCTGCCCGGGTTTGACCATGGGGATCTCGGCTGCCGGGGCTGCGGCCTGCAGCTCCATCTGACTGAGGTCCACGAGCTCGAAGAGCGGAGCGTCGGGGGAGACCTTGCCGCCAGGGTGCTGGAAACGACGCGCAACCACGGCGTCGAAGGGGGCACGCACCACCGCGTCCTGCAGATCGATCTCGACCAGACGCAACTGCGCAACGGCGAGTTTCTGCGAGGCGATCGCCGCGTCGTAGAGGCTCTTGCGGGTATCGAGTTCGTTCTGCGCCAGCACTTTCTTCTGGAACAGGCGCTTGCTGTTCTCGTAGTTGAGGCGGGAGATCTCCAGATCCGCGGAGGCCTTGTCGCGGGCAGCGCGCGCGCTCGCGACCTGTGCTTCGAGACTGCGCGTGTCGATACGCGCGAGGGCCGCACCGGCAGCGACGCGCTCACCCTCACGGAACATCACCTCCAGCACCTCGCCCGAAACCCGCGAGCGCACCGTGGTCTTCAGCATCGAGGTGACAGTGCCCGACACCGGCAAGCGTCTCACCAACGCTTTGCGGGTGGCCGTGGCAACCTCGGCGGGCGCCAACTCCATGACAGCTTGGCTTGGGGCCTGCACGGCAGCCGGCGAGAGAGTCGAACGCGAGTGGTACCACCAGGCCGCCGCAGCGCCCGCCGCGATGACCAGAACGGCCACCACGACACGACGGGATGCAGCCGGCCGATTGCCGGGATTCATGATCTCTTCCTTGCTGCTGCTGAGGCGGCGCCCCTCTCAGGACATGGACGCAGCGGAACCGGATTCGGATTCACGATGCAACACCAGCACCCGCCTCGGGAGCCGGCATTGTGCCTCAAGGGCGGCAGGGGACGGAGCGCGGCGGCTGTGCACTCTGGCGCAAAGCAGCCGCGCGGGGGCGGGAATCCGGGGCCGGGAATGCCGCGTAGGGCCGGCCCCGGGGGCGCTCAGCCCGTGGGGACGATGGCGAAGCCGTCGACGATGGGGCGCAGGCCCTCGAAATGCGGACCCAGTGCCGCATCGAGTTGCTCGACGCTCCAGCGGCCCTCCGTCTCGAAGACCTGACCGAGGCGCGGACCATCCACCACCGTGACCTGATTACCCCAGACCACGAAGACATAGCCCGAGATCCGCGCCGAGCGCGGGCTCGCGAGATAGCCCACGAAGGGGCCCACGTGGCCCGGATCGAACTGGTCGAAGCCGCTCTCGGGCTTCTGGAACAACACGGCCGTGCCGCCCTGCATGGTCATGTCGGTGCGGGCCCGCGGCATGATGACGTTGGCCGTGACGCCGTACTTGATCAACGCCTGTGCCGCGCCCATGGTCATGGCCACGATGCCTGCTTTGGCCGCGGCGTAATTGGGCTGGCCCACGGAGCCGTAGAGAAAGGCTTCGGAGGACGTGCTGACCAACCGGCCATAGACCTGCCCGCCCGTCGTCTTGGCGCGCTCGCGCCAGTAGGCTGCAGCATGGCGCATGTTCACGAAGTGGCCTTTGAGGTGAACACGTACCACCGTGTCGAACTCGTCTTCGGTCATGGTGAAGATCATCTTGTCGCGGCAGAAGCCCGCGTTGTTCACCACGATGTTCACGTCGCCCCAGGTATCGATGGCGGTCTTGAAGAGCGCCTCGGAATCGTTCCAGTCGGCGCAGTCGCCGTAGACGGTGATCGCCTCGCCGCCGAAACCGCGGATCTCCTCTGCAGCGCTCTCCGCGGCCTCACGCGCCTCTGGGCGACCGATCTCGTTGATCACCACGCGTGCGCCCATGCGCGCCAGTTCGATGGCCTCGACGCGCCCGAGCCCGCGGCCCGCGCCCGTGACGATCGCTACCTTGCCTTCCAGTTCTGCCATGCTCAGAGCCTCTCGATGATGGTGCCGGTGCCCACGGCCGCGCCGCAGCACATGGCGATGAGCGCCGTGCCCTTGCCGCTGCGCTCGAGCTCGTGGAGCGCGGTGGTGATCAGACGCGCGCCGGTCGAACCCACCGGATGGCCGAGGGCGATGGCGCCGCCGTTCACGTTCACCTTGCTCATGTCGGCGTTGTAGACGCTGGCCCAGGAGAGCACCACGCCGGCGAAGGCCTCGTTGATCTCGACGAGATCGATGTCGGCCATGGTCATGCCGGTCTTGCGGAAGAGCGCGGCGGTGGCATCGACGGGGCCGTCGAGCAGGTAGTAGGGATCGGTGCCCACGACGACATCGGCAATGATCCGTGCGCGGGGCTTCAGACCTCGGCGCTCGGCCTCCTCGCGGCTCATCCACAGCACCGAACAGGCACCGTCGGAGACCTGGGAGGAATTCCCCGCCGTGTGCACGCCGCCCTCTTTCACGGGCTTGAGACCCGCGAGGCCTTCGAGAGTCGTGGCGCGCACGCCCTGATCGCGCGTGACGCGTCGGGTGGCGCCGTTCGGCTTGCCGTCTTCGCCGAAGGCCGGAGCATCAATCGCAATCACCTCGCGATCGAAATGGCCCGCAGCCCACGCGGCGGCAGCGCGGCGCTGGGATTCGTTGGCGAAGGCGTCGACATCGGCGCGGGTGATGCCGCGGCGCTGCACGATGCGCTCGACGGCGGCGAACTGGTCCGGGCTGCTGTCCCAGGGCCACTTCTGCGGCAGGAAATAACCCGGGCCGTTGTAGACGTTGGCGCCCAGGCCCACGTGGCTCATCACCTCGGCACCGCAGGCGATGCCGATGTCGATGGAACCGGCCTTGATCAGCGCGGAAACGAGGTGGTTGGCCTGCTGCGCGGAGCCGCACTGCGCATCGATGGTGGTGCCGCCGGGGGCGTAGCTGGTGCCCATCGAGAGCCAGGCGTTGCGGCAGAGGTTGCCGGCCTGCTCGCCCGCCTGCGTCACGCAGCCGCCGATCAGTTGCTCCACGTCCTCGGGCTTCACGCCGGCCTTCTCGATCACGGCGCGCTGCGTGATGGCGAGGAGTTCCGTCGGGTGGAAGCCGAAGAGCTCTCCCACGACGGGTTTGCCGCGGGCAATGGGCGTGCGCAGGGCTTCGACGATGACGGCTTCTCGCATGGGAACTCCCGGAGCTGGACTGAGGGGAACGGAATCTCTGTGCGATTTTCGGCCCAAGCGCCTCGAAGGGGCAATGGCAAAACGCTTCCGGCGCCGTTGACATCAGGGCTCAGGGCAGCGGGCAGCCTGCGCCGCGGCTATCATGCCGCCCGGCCGTTTCGGCCAGAGCCCACTGACACCACGGGAGCATCCCATGCAGACCTACCGCTTTGACGACATCGAAGGCATGCAGTCACTGGTGAGCGAGAGCTTCGGCGACTGGAGCAGCGAGGTCGAGATCACGCAGGAACTGATCAACGCCTTCGCGGAACTGACGGGCGATCACTACTGGATCCACACCGACCCCGAGCGCGCCCGCAGCCAGAGCCCCTTCGGCCGCACCATCGCCCACGGCTTCCTCACGCTGGTGCTGATGCCGAAGATGCGCTCTACCCCCACCTGGGAGGTAACGGGCTACAACAACATCCTGAATTACGGCTCGGACAAGCTGCGATTCTCTGGTGCGGTGCCGGCAGGCAGCAGCATCCGGTCGCGCAACCGCGTGAAAGCCGTTAGCAAGGAACCCAAGGGCACCAAGCTCACGCTGGAGACGCACATCCACGTAGTCGGGCAGGAACGCCCGGCA
>JBILEG010000178.1:0-6857 GCA_044352225.1 Pseudomonadales bacterium
CGCCACGGCAGAGGCATCGAGATTGCCGAGCGCGGCGGCATCACCGCCCAAGGCACGGTGGACTGTCTCGCCTATCTGTTTGCCCAGTTCCACACCGAACTGGTCGAAGGAATTGAGGTCCCAGAGCATGCCTTCCACCGCCGTGCGGTGTTCGTAGAGAGCGAGGAGCGCACCGAGGGTCTCGGGTTCCACGCGGCGCATGCTGATCGTGTTGCTCGGCCGGTTGCCCGGCATCACGAGGTGTGGCGCCAGACGCTCGATGTCGGCAGGCGGCGTGCCGCGTGCCGCGAGCTCGGCCCGCGCCTCGACGATCGTCCTTCCCTGCATCAGCGCCTGCGCCTGCGCGATGGCGTTTGCCACCAGCCAAGCGTGCTGGGAACGGCCTGAGGCGTGGGTTTCCAGAGGTAGCACGAAATCCACGGGCACGCAGGAGGTGCCTTGATGCAGCATCTGGTGGAAAGAATGTTGCCCGTTGGTGCCCGCGGCGCCCCAGATCACGCCCGAGGAATGACGGGCGAGAGGAGTGCCTTCCCGGCTCACAGACTTGCCATTGCTTTCCATAACGAGTTGCTGCAGGAACTCGGGCAGCCGCGCGAGACGCTGGTCGTAGGGCAACACGGCCTGCGTCTCGGCGCCCCAGAAATTCCGGTACCACACCGAGAGCAGCGCGAGCAGCACCGGCATGTTTGCCTCGGGCGGCGCCGCGAGCGCGTGGGTGTCCATGCGGTGCGCGCCGAGCAGCAGCGCCTCGAATGCGTCCATGCCCAGCCCCACGGCGAGCGGAAGTCCTATGGAAGACCACAGGGAGAAACGCCCTCCCACCCAGTCCCACATCGGCAGGACATTGGCCTCGTCCAGACCGAATTCAACGGCACGGGCAACATTCGCGGAGACCGCGGCCAGATGGCAGGAGAGCGCCGGCGCAGGGCAACCCGCGGCCAGCAGCCACTCACGCGCGGCAGAGGCGTTCTGCAGCGTCTCGAGGGTGCCGAAGGTCTTGGATGCGATGACGAACAAGGTGGTCGCGGGATCGAGTGTCTGCAAGGTGTCTTCGAGGTCCCTCGGGTCCACGTTCGACACGAAGCGGAGAGACAGGCCTTGCGGCAACAGGTGCGAAAGCGCATCCGCCACGAAGTAAGGGCCCAGATGCGAGCCGCCGATGCCGATGTTCACGACGGCCGAGATGCGCTTGCCACTCCAGCCGGTCCATTCACCGCTGCGGATGCGCTGTGCAATGCCGGCCATGCGTTCGCGCATCGCCCGCACCTCGGCCGTCTGCGGCAGCACCGTGCCTGCATCAGTGCCACGCAACACGGTGTGGAGCGCCGCCCTGCCTTCCGCGAGGTTCACCGGGGCGCCGCCGAACTGCTCGCGCAAGCGAGGCCCGGTACAGCAGGCGCGTGCGAGGGCGAAAAGTGCGTCTAGCGCGGCGTCATCGACGCGGTTGCGCGAATAGTCGAGGGTGAGCCCTGCGGCCTGCAGCCGGTATCGCGTGCTGCGCGCCGGATCCGACAGCGCAGCCGCACGCATGTCGAATGACTCGAGACGCTCGCGCTCCCGTGCAAGGCCGAGCCATGCAGTGGCTGCCACCGACTCCATCGCAGGTACCTCCGGAAAACGGGTTGCCGCCACGCGCGGCAATCCGCAGAATCCCGCAAGTGTAGCCAATGCAGCCGCAGATCCCATGAGCACCACGCGCGAAGGCGTCACCCTGATCGGCATGCCCGGAGCGGGCAAAAGTACGGTGGGGGTGTTGCTGTCCAAACGCCTCGCACTGGGCTTCATCGATTCCGACCTGCTGATACAGGTCCGCGAGGACAAGCCCCTGCAGCAAGTGCTGGATGACGAGGGCTATCTCGGCCTTCGCGCCATCGAGGAGGCCGTGCTGCTCACGGTGGAACCGCGCGGCAACGTGATCGCCACCGGCGGCAGTGCGGTTTACAGCGACGCGGCCATGCGGCACCTCGCCTCGGGCAGCCGCGTGGTCTGGCTCGATGTGCCGCTCACGGAACTGCGCAAGCGCATCCGTGACTACGAGACGCGCGGCATCTCCCGCAGGCCCGACCAGGACTTCAGCGAGCTCTTCGCCGAACGGCAGGCGTTGTACGCACGCTACAGCTCGGTCCGGATCGATTGCGCCGAGGGGAACCAGGAGGATGCACTGGAGCGCCTGCTCGCCGCGCTGGCAGAACCGGGGGGGAACACCTGATGGGTGCCACTCCCGCAGCAAAGCCCATCGACCCGAGACTGAACGGAATCATCCGTACCGTGATGAAGCTCTACACGCGGCTGAACGTCTTCGTCTACCGCACCAGCAGCGGCCGTTTGATGAACCGTTTCCCGAACGGCTCGCCCATCTGTCTGGTCACGATGACCGGCGCACGCAGCGGGCGCCGCCGCACCATCCCGCTCATCTACATCCCGAACGGGGAGGACGTGGTCCTCGTGGCCTCGCAAGGAGGCATGAGCACCCACCCGTTGTGGTTCTACAACATCCGCGAGAACCCAGAGGTGTGCATCACCGCGCAGGGCCGCACGCGCCGCATGCAGGCCCGCCTAGCAGACGGTGCCGAGAAAGCAGCCGTGTGGCCCGTCGCCGTCGCCGTGTACCCGGACTTTGTCGAATACCAGGCGCGTACCACGCGAGACATTCCGGTGTTCGTCTGCAGCCCCTCCTGAACCTCAGAGAGCGCGCTGCACCAGCCAGTAAACACCCGTGGCACACAGCAGCGCGGAAAGCATACCCGCGCCCTCGCCCGCCCTTCTGTCGCCAGCCAGCCGGAAGAGCAGCGCAAGCACTGCCCCGAAGACGCCCAGCAGCACGAGTTGTCCGATCTCGACACCGGCATTGAAACCGGCAAGCGCCCATCCGCGTTGCCCCTCCGGCAAGCCGATGCTGCGCAACGCGGACGCGAATCCCAGCCCGTGCACCAGACCGAACACGGCCATCATTCCCAGATGCAGAAGATGCAGGCTCGCCGCTCTCTCCGAGAGGTGGAGATAGGCGGGCACCAGCACCAGCAGGGCGAGCGCGGCGCTCAGGGGCAGCAGGCTGTGGCCAGCAAGTGCTGCCGCAAGCAACACCGCGCATACCGTACAGAGCAGCCACATCGCCGTGGGTCTCCGGTAGGCGCGGCGCCAGGTTTCTGCGGCGAGCAGCGCCACCGTGAAACCGATCAATGCCTCGACGCCTGCCGTCTGCACCCGCAGCAAGCCGAGAGCGGAAAGAGAGAGCGTGACGCTGTGGCCCAGCGTGAAGCCGGTGACCATCCACGCACGGCGCGCAAAACCCGGTGCCGCGAGCAGCAGACAGAGCAGAAACACGACGTGGTCCAGACCCTCGAGGATGTGCAGGAAGCCGAGCGCCGTGTAGCTGCGCAGCACGCCGAGCCTCCCGGGCGCCTCGGTGATCTCACGCGGGGCAAGCGCGTCTGCCGAGGGTGTCAGCAGAGCGTCCGAGACGCGGCCGTGATAGAGGACCGAGGCGTAGTGCAGCGGTTGTGTCGCGATATCACCCAGCAATCGCACGCGGATCAGCGGCGACGCCACCGCAGCGGGGCAACGGAAGTGCATGCGCAAGACCAGGAGACCGGGAAGAGACGCCTGCGGGCCGGATGCTGACAATGCGCACGGCGTGCCCGCCGAACTGAACCCCACGCTACGGGCCGCCTCCGCGGAAAACCAGGCAACGTCGTCGGGAACAGCCAGCCGTTGCAACTCCACGCGCTCGATGCCCAGCACAGCTTCGGCGCCATCGCCCGTGATCTCCCAGCGCGACCACGAGCGCAATTGCCAGTCTGCGACCGCGTAGGGCGCGGCAAGTGTCAGTGCGAGCAGAAACAGCAAGGAGCGGATCACGGCGCGCCAGCCTCGACCTCCGTGAGGATGCGCGCATCGCGGCGCAGCCGGGCCACATAGCGGGACAGGGCGTCCTCGTCGCGCCTGCGCCGGAACTCCGCCTCCACCTGTGGACGGATGTCCTGCAGGTCAGGCACCTCGCCGGGCACACGCCCCGCCAGCCGCAACAGCGCGGTACCGGACTCCGCCAGGATGCCACCGACAGGCAATGCCACCACGCGCGCAGCAAGGGCAGAGCCGAGATGATCGCGCCACCTCGCCTCGGAAAGAGGTGTTGCCGGCAGGGTGTCATCACGGGTGCCGCGCGCGAGAGTGGCCGCATCAGCGCCAACGGCACGCGCTGCCTCCTCTCGGCTCGCAAAGCGGAGACGCTCGACAACGAACCTGTCCGCGCGGCGGAAATACCCCGCATTGCGCTGGAGGAACTCCCGCACATCCGCTTCAGATACCGGCGCAGCAGCGCTTTCTGCCACCGCCTGGCGGATCACCTCCTGCACGAGCTGGGAGCGCAGGCGCGTCTCTGCACGCACCAGACCGAGTGCCAGGCCTTGCTGCAACAGGAGCTCCTCGTCGACGAGCCGCGCGACAACCTCCGCGCGCTCGGCAGCACCCGGCGGATGATCAAGCTGTTCGCCGAGGCGCAGCAACACGCCCTGCAATTGCGCAACGGGAAGCGCTTCTCCATTCACGCTCGCGAAGGCACCCTCAGGCAGGCTTGCCGCGTCTTCCACCACGCTGCCGATCGCCAGCATCACCGCAACGACGACGACGAAGACGAGCACGATATCGGTGCGTCGCGCGCGGGCGTCGGGAGTGCTGGCGGGCTCGGTCTGCATGAGCGGGAGTATGCATTGATCTGGCCCCGGACGGCATCCAGAATGCCGTGACAACGGAGCGGAGCGCACACATGTCGGACAGCAGTATCGATCCCTTCGCGAGCGAGGAGATCACTCCGGCCATCAGCGCGGAATGGCAGGCAAAGAGGCGGGTAGCGTCAGCGCTGCGCGTGCTGACCGACATCCTGGTAAGCAGCTCGCCAGCCGTCGACGCGCTGGAGTCCCTCGCCATACGCCTGGAAAACGTCACGCACGACCTCGATACCCTGCCACGACTTGCCGGCAGGACAGCCTTCGTCGAAGCAGGGGGGCACGGAAACTTCCGTCAGCTCGCGCACGAACTCAATCCGCTCTCGGGTATGAGCAATCCGCTTGCGCCTCCGTTGAACGTCTGGCTCGAAGACGGCCGCGCACACGGCAGGGCCACGCTCGGATGGGCATACGAGGGCCCGCCAGGCTCTGTTCACGGTGGAGTGGTCGCCGCACTGTTCGACCAGTTCATGGGAATCGCGCAAGCACTCGGCGGGCAACCGGGAATGACCGGAACGCTTTCGGTGCGCTATCACCGCCGCACGCCACTGCACGTGGAGCTGCACTTCAGCGGGACACTCCAACGCACCGAGGGACGCAAGACGGTCGTCCACGCGCAACTTCATGCCGACGGCGCACTCACCGCTGAATGCGAGGCGCTGTTCGTGCGTCCCGCAGCAGGAATGCCGCTGCGACCACACGCCCCTTCGGGCAACTAGAGAAACTCCGGCCAGTCACCCTCCTGCAGGTCGCGCCACTGCGGACTGCGCTTCCCGGCCCAGGCATCACCGCCCTCACGCGCGTCCGGACAACGCATGCTGAACGCGAGAGCGCGGGTCTCGAGGCCCACGAGTTCCTCACGCGGCATGTCGAGCCCCCTCAGCAGCAATCGCTTGTGCATTCCCATCACGAGTGGCGAGCAGTTCCTTGCCATGTCCTGCGCGATCCCGAGTGCAAGCGGAAGCACCTCCTCAGCCGGAACGGCGCGCGCGCACAGGCCCCACTCACGCGCCTCTGCGCCGTCGAGCCTGTTCCCGCGCACCAGCAACTCGAAAGCACGTTCGAGCCCGGTGATGCGGGGAAGCAGATACTCGACACCGAAATCGGCCACCACACCCCTGCGGTTCTGCAACACGCCGTACTTGCCTTCAATCGCAAACACGCGCATGTCGCACTGCAGCGCGATGCCGAGGCCTATGCCTATCGCATGACCGTTACAGGCCGCGATGACGGGCTTGCGCAGGTCCCACGCCTGGAACGACAGGGGACAGGAGGACACCGGGGGATCATCACCCGTTGCAACGAACACGCCGGCATCGCTCATGTCGGCGCCGGCGCAGAAGGCGGTGCCGCTGCCCGTGAGCACAACAACGCGCACCGATGGATCAGCATCGCAGGCACGGTAGTGCTCGCCCAGTTCGGCGATCATGCCCGCGGAAAACGTGTTCATCCGTTCCGGGCGCAGGAAACGGATGAGTGCCACGCCATCCTGTACATCGATGCCTGTGTCGGCCATTGAAGCGTCCTCTGTCCGGATCGGGTCAGTCGGGTTCAGTCATCATGTGGCCACTGCGTCGCGGCAATCACCGCATTCACGCCGCACCATGCGAGCAGCAACACAATGGCACCGGCAACGCTGCCCACATCGGGCGATGAGGCGGGCATCGTCACGGCCATCAGCAAGACACACAAAAGAGCGGTGTTGCGCAGCAGCAGCGCGGCACCGGGACGCAGCGCATGTGAACCCGCACACCCGCAGTCGAAGTCAGTGGTACCACGCCATATGTTCAGCGCGATCGCAAAGATGAAAAGAAGCACCAAAGCCGATGCGATCACCGCGCCTGCCACGCGCATTCCGGGTAGCAGCAGCAAGACACCGCACGCCGACTCTGCCAGAAGCAGCGGCAGCGCGAGACCTCGACCCGCGCCTTCCGGCAGCAGTTTGTAGGCGTCGATCGAAACGGCAAGCGCCCGGAGATCACGCGCACCGGACAGCGCCGCCCACAGCATGATGGCTGCAGTGGCGAGTATCGCGGAAGTGGCCCACTGCGGACTCATCGGAAAGCTGTCGGCATGTGCGGCCGGGAATCACAGGCCAGTGGATATAGGCAACGGGACGGCGCATGTGGCGGC
>JBILEG010000179.1:0-6848 GCA_044352225.1 Pseudomonadales bacterium
CAACCGGCCCATGTCCTCGAGCTCCAGTTGCTCGATCTCCGCGCCGATGGCGGCGTGGTTCTGCAGGTGCGTGAGCAAGCGCAGGGACATCTGCATGCGGTGCTGCAGGAAAGGATCGTCAATGGCCGGCAACTGCTCCTCGAGCAGATTGCTGCGCATCGCGCCGAAGAGCAGATCGACCTGCGGGCGATCCGGCACCGGCAGGCGAGGCGCATCGAGCCGGATGCCCATCGCCTCCGCGATGGCCTCGGCGGTGGCCTTGCGTGACCACACTTCCTGCGCGATCCACTCCGCGTGCTCGTCGGCCGGATTCAGCTTCTGCACCACCGGACCCAGCGCGAGCGCCGTGGTGAACATCCCGATCACGCTGTAATAGCGCAGTTTGGGCAGATCGAGCGGCACGCCGCTCGCCTCGCTGTAGTAGCGGAACCAGTCCGGGAGATTGCCCGTGGGGTACCACACGTCGCGGGTGCGGATGTGCGCGAGCTCGCGCATCGGATCACCCAGATTGGCGAGCTCGAAGTCCACCACGCCCTGCACGCGCGTGTCGCGGAACAGGAACTGCCCGGGCCCGGTATCGCCCTGCACCAGCACCAGGCGCTCGGGCATTTGCGGCAGGTTCCGCCGCAACCATCCGCAGGCGAAACTGACCAGCGGCACCGGCTCGTCGATCAGCGGAAAATGCCCGCGCTCCCAGACCGCGAGATCGGTGCACACCAGTTCGGTGGCATCACGTGGAGCATCCAGTCCGATCTCGACGAACTTCTGCGACGGAATCGCGTGCCAGCGCGCCATCACCTGCGCAAAATCCCTGGCCACGGCATCGCGTTCCGCTGCTGTGGGCAGCGTCGTGAAATCGTTCACGCCGGGGATGAATTCGAGGATCGCCGCGTTCGGCTCATCGCTGGTGGCGATGACCTCGGGCACGGGGATGCCTTCCTCGCGCAGCAGGCGCAGCACGCGCGTCTCGCGCTGCAGCCCGTACTCGCGCGTGAAGCCGAAATCACCGCCACGATCGCCGCGGATGTAGAACGGGCGGATGGTGCCGCCTGCGTCCACGTCGACAAACCAGCCGGGACGCCCGCCGGATTCGCGACCGCCCTGCCGCCGCGACGCGACGATGCGCCCGCCGAGCGTGCGCTCGGCCCACGGAAAAACATCGGACTCTGTCAGCAGCTTCGACATGCGGCGCTCCAGGGAAGGCGCGCGAGGCTGCGCGCTCGCCCGGACTCTACGCGCCGCCACGCGCGCCGATCAATGCTCCGCAAGGATGAAGCGCCCGACCGACCCCGAGAGCAACGCAGCAAGCGCTCAGATCTGCCGCGCACGATCCACCCAGTACGGCGCGCGTATCCGCGCACGCAGCGCCTTGCCGGCTTCCGAACGCGGCAGGCGCGACACGAAATCCACTGCGCGTGGCCACTTCTGTTTCGCAAGCCTTCCTTCGCAGAACGCCAGCAACGACTGCCGGCAGGCCTCATCCGGCGCGTGGCCCGGCAGCAATTCCACCACCGCCGTCAGCACCTCACCCAGATCCGCGTGCGGCGTTCCCACGCAGGCGACGTCCGCTACGGCAGGGTGCAGCGCCAGCACATCGTCGACTTCCTGTGGGTAGATGTTCACGCCACCCGAAATCACGACTTCAGCGCTGCGTCCGGTGAGGAACAGGTATCCGTCGGCATCCAGATAACCGATGTCGCCAGCCGTGAAATACCCCTCGCGCTGCACTGCAGCGGTTTTCTGCGGATCGCCGAAGTATTCGAAGCTGCTGCCGGGCGGGTTGATCAGATAGACACCACCCGTCTCTCCCGCGGGCAGTTGCAGGCCTGACTCATCGAGGATGCGCACCTGCCCGGGTGCCGGGCGCCCCACGGTGCCGGGTTTCTGCAGCCATTCCTCCGGGCCCACCAGCGTGCCCGGACCCTCGGTGCCCGCGAACATTTCCCAGAGGATGGGCCCGAACCAATCGAGCATGCGCCGCTTGGTCTCCAGCGCGCAGGGCGCCGCGCCATGGATCAGGAAGCGCAGGCTGGAGAGATCGTGCGCGGCGCGGATCTCCGGCGGCAACTGCAGCAGGCGGTTGAACATGGTGGGCACACAGAAGGTGTGCGTGATGCGGTGTTCTTCGATCAGCGCGAGCATGCGCACGGGATCCCAGCCGTCCATCAGCACCGTACCGATGCCCGCCGTGAGCGGCGTATTGAGGCACAAGCCGAAAGGTCCGGCGTGATAGAGCGGACCGGTGGCGAGCGCGCGATCGGTGCCGCTCTCAGGGTCGAGGCGGAACACCGCAGTGAGGATCTGCTGCATCTGCGCGGCCGCTGCAGGATCGGGCTGGCGGCGGAACACGCCCTTGGGTCTCCCCGTGGTGCCCGAGGTGTAGAGCATGGTGCTGCCGAGCGAGGGCTCGGGAATATCGGCTCCGTCCATGCCGGCGAGCGCATCGTCCCAGGCCATGTAGCCAGATTGAGTGGCACCGACCGACACGCGCAGCGCCAGCGCAGGTGCGGATGCTGCAGCACGCGCCGCAGCGGCCGCGCGCTCGTCCAGGAACAACGCACGCGCCTCGCAATCGGCCACGATCCAGGCGATCTCCTCGGGCGAGAGATGCCAGTTCACCGGCGTGAGCCGCAGCCCGCTGCGGTGCGCGGCAAAGCGCACCACGGCAAATTCCATGCGGTTGCCGCAGACCAGCGCCAGCGCATCGCCCGCCACGAGGCCCGCCGCGCGCAGGCGCCGCGCAAGACGGTTGGAGAGCGCATTCAGCGTGGCGAAATCCATCTGGCCCTGCGCGCCCCACAGCGCGATACGCGCGGGGTCTGCCGCGGCGATGGCGGCGATTTCCATGCCTTCGGGCGCGCGGGCACAGGCTGCGGCAAAGAGGCTCATGGTCACTCCCCGCGGAAGACGGGCGGGCGCTTCTCTTTGAACGCGCGCGGTCCTTCGCGAGCGTCTTTGCTCATCATCACGCCGGCGGATTCGCGCGCTTCGAGATCGAAGGCATCGGCCCAGCGCTCGGTGTGGCTCTCGAGCACCGTGCGCTTGATGGCGGCGAGCGCGAGCGGCGCATTCGCGGCGATGCGTGCGGCCAGCGCCTCGGCACGCGCGAGCAGTTCGCTGCCTTCCACCACCTCGCTCACCAGTCCCCAGCCGAGTGCGGTCTGCGCGTCGATGGGCTCGCCCGTCATCAGCAGCCGCATCGCGTGCGCGTAGGGCAGCTGCCGCGCGAGGCGCACCATCGACCCGCCGCCGGGCACGATGCCCGACTTAGGCTCGGGCAAGCCGAACTCCGCATGACGCGCGGCGATACGCACATCGGTAGCCTGCAGCAACTCGCAGCCGCCGCCGAGCGCGCGGCCGTTCACGGCGCAGATCACAGGCTTGTAGAGCGGCTCGCCCTTCAGCAGCACGCGATCGACGATCGCGGGGTCTGTGAGCAAGCGCCGCTCGATCTCGTCAGCCGGCTCGCGCGCACCGGTCCACAACGGAATCAGCCCGCCCAGATCCCCGCCGCAGCAGAAATCGCGCTCACCGCTGGCAGTGAGCACCACCACGCGGATGGCGCTGTCATGGCGCACGGCCTCCCAGGCATCGGCCAGCTCCACGAAGGCGCGCGGGCCGAGCACATTGCGCGCTTCGGGGCGGTTGATCGTGATCCACGCCACCGCGTCGCGGCGTTCGAACAGCACATCACTCATCACTCGCTCCTCACTGCGCCGGCGGCGCGCTCATCGCCTGCTTGCGCTGGTTGGCTTTCCAGATCAGGAAATCCTGTATGGCCTGCACGCCGCCGGCATCGAGTTGCTCGCGGAAATTCGGCATGCCCTGCTGCTCGCGTGCGCCACCGAGCACGATGCCGGCGAACTCGCGGTGCGTCTGCGCGCTCATGTAGTCGAGGTCGGGCACGCCACCCGCACCGCTGCCGTGGCACACGCCGCAGTGCTCTGAAAACAGCAGCAACCCGCTCGAGACCTGCTCCATCGATGCCGTGGCAGGTGGCGGATCGAAGGTGCGCTGCTGAGGCTCCGGCGGCGCGAGCACGCCTTTCGCGTCCAGCGCATAGACGGCGATGCGGTTGGGATTTTTCAGCCCGGCTGCTGCGGTGCCGTCGGGGAAGATGGTGCCGAGAGCACCGCCCCAGCCCACGCCCACCGCAAGGTACTGCCGCCCGTCGACGGCGTAGCTCACGGGGCCGCCGGGAACGCCGGAGTAGATCGGCGTTTCCCACAGCACGCGGCCGTCGTCGTCCGCGTAAGCCACCAGCCGCCCTTCGGTGGCGCCGTGGAAGACCAGCCCGCCCGCAGTCGCCAGCGTGCCGCCGTTCGCCGGCACCTTCTGCTCGACCTGCCACGCGGCTTTACCCCGCGCGATGTCCCAGGCGATCAGCGAACCGCGGGTGTTGCGCTGCACCTCGGCGTAGAGGCTCATGTCGGTGGACATAGGACGCAGATCCTGCCCCGTGCTCATGCGGCGGCTGCCGTTGCCGTAGCGCGCGGCCGGATCCAGCGCGTAGATCGAGGGGAACTGCAGCTCGCTGAAGTAGAGAAATCCCGTGCGCGGGCTGAACGACACCGGGTGCCAGTTGTGGCCTCCCACCATGCCCGGATAGAGCAGCACCGGCTTGCCGCTCTTGCTGTAATCGGCCTCGGGGTTTTCGACGGGGCGGCCCGTCTTCAGGTCATAGCCGCTCGCCCAGGTGACCTTGGTGAACGGGTTGGCGGAGAGCAGCTTGCCGTTGGTGCGATCGAGCACGTACACGAAGCCGTGCTTGGGCACTTGCACGAGCAGTTTGCGCATCTTCCCGTCGACAGGCAGGTCGACGAGTGTCAGCTGCGTGGTGGCGGGATAGTCCCACTGCTCGCCGGGCGCGAGCTGGAAATGCCACACGTACTCGCCCGTGTCGGGCTTGAGCGCAACGATGGACGAGATGAACAGGTTGTCGCCGCCACCGGGGCTGCGCAGCCCGCGCGGCCAGGGTGAACCATTGCCGACACCGATGTAGAGCAGGTCGAGTTCAGCGTCCCAGGACATCGCATCCCACACCGTTCCGCCGCCGCCCCACTCCGTGAAGCGCGTGCCGCTCCAGGTTTTGGCGGCCATCGCCATGGCGGGGTTTTCCGGGGGTTTTGAAGGGTCTCCGGGGACGGTGAAGAAGCGCCATGCGAGTGCGCCGCTGGCCGCGTCATAGGCCGAGACATAGCCCCGCACGCCCATGTCCGCACCGCCGTTGCCGATCAGCACCTTGCCCTTCACCGCGCGCGGTGCGCCGGTGATGGTGTAGGGGCGCGTCGTGTCGATGATGGTCTGCGCGCTCCAGAGCGTCTTGCCCGTTTTGGCATCCAGCGCGATCAGGCGGCCGTCCAGCGTGCCTGCGTAGAGTCTGCCCTCCGATGCGGCAAGACCCCGGTTCACCACGCCGCAGCAGGCGCTGGCCGCGCTCGTGCGGTCCACCTTCGGGTCGAAGGTCCAGAGCGGCGTGCCGCGCGCAGCGTCGAAGGCATAGACCACGCTCCAGGCGCCCGTCACGTATATCACGCCGTCGATCACGAGCGGCGTGGATTCGAGCCCGCGCTCGTGCTCCAGCGTTTGGGTCCACGCGAGGCCGAGCCGGCCTACGGGGTCTTTGTTGATCTGCTCAAGCGGACTGAAGCGCTGTTCGCCGGGTGTACGGCCGTAGGCAGGCCAGTCGGCGTTTGCATCGGCGAGCGCCAGCGTGGCGCAAAACATGAGCAGCACACCTGCCAGACCGCGCATACCGTTTCCCCCGCAGAATGCCGTCGTGTCGAGGCGAGGATGTTAATCCCTGCGCGTCCGTCGCTCTCCCGCGACGCATGACCATCCGGAAAGATTTTTTCGCGCGCGGGGCGCCGTCTCCGCTAGCATCGCCGCATGACAAGGAGAACAGCCGTGCACAACCAGAAGCCCGCCTCCGATTTTCCCCCGCACGGCAAACTGGTGTTCCTGGTCTCGATCATCCTGCTGATGAATTACATCGACCGCGGCAACCTCGCCACGGCTGCGCCACTCGTGAAGACCGAGCTTGGCCTGGACGATGCGCAGATCGGGGTGCTGCTCTCCTCGTTCTACTGGACCTACGTTGCCTTCATGATCCCCGTGGGCTGGGCCACGGAGCGCTTCGGCGCGCATCGCGTGCTCGCGGTGGGTGCGGCGCTGTGGTCGCTGGCGACGCTCTTCACCGGCTTCGCCTCGGGCGTGAGTGCGATATTGCTGCTGCGGCTGCTGCTGGGCGCCGCGGAGAGCACGGTGTTCCCCGCGGTTTCGAGTCTGCTGGCCACGCACGTCCCGCTCGAGAAGCGCGGCATGGCGAACGGGATCATGAGCTTCGGCTACATGGTGGGGCCCGCGGTCGGCACCTTCGCGGGCGGCCTGCTGATGGAGAGCTACGGCTGGCGTCCGGTGTTCATCCTGTTCGGCGCCATCTCGCTCGTGTGGGTGCTGCCGTGGATCCGGTTCAGCGCAGGCCACGCACCGGCACGGCAGGCTGCGGCCTCAACCGAGGCCGCGCCCTCCTACCCGCAGATCCTGCGACAACGTGGGCTCTGGGGTGCGTCGCTGGGGCATTTCTCGTCGAACTACAACTACTACTTCATCCTCTCGTTCCTGCCGCTCTACCTCGTGGAGCAGCGCGGTTTCTCGATGACCGAGATGGGTCAGGTGGCGGGCAGCGCCTATCTCGTCAATGCGCTCGCAGCCCTCGCGGGCGGCTGGTACATGGACCGATGGGTGCGCGCAGGGCGCTCGCGCACCGTGATCTACAAACTCGCGATGACCAGCAGTCACGTGATTTCCATCGGCGCGATGATCGGGATGATGCTGCTGCCCGTGCG
>JBILEG010000018.1:0-16589 GCA_044352225.1 Pseudomonadales bacterium
GCGCTCTTGATGCCGGCGACTTCGCCCGCGCTGCACTCGACCAGTTCGCAGTCGAATCCGTGGGCCTCCCCCCAGCGCAGGTACATCCGCAGGAGCATCTCGCCCCAGTCCTGCGCTTCGGTACCACCCGAGCCCGCCTGGACATCGAGGAATGCGTGGGCGCCGTCGTGTTCGCCGGAAAACATGCGCCGGAACTCGAGGTTCTCGACCTGTTTCTGCAAGCCGTTCACGTCGTCGCACAGGGACTCGAAGGCCGCTGTGTCGTCCTCCATCTCGATCAGTTCGAGCAGATCGCCTGCGTCGGCGAGACTGCTGTCGAGGTTCTCGATTGTATTCACGACCAGTTCGAGGGCTGCCCGCTCGCGGCCGAGCTCCTGCGCCCGCTCGGGTTTGTCCCAAACGCTGGGTTCGCTCAGCTCCAACTCGACTTCCGTCAGGCGGTCTTTCTTGGTGGCGTAGTCAAAGATACCCCCTGAGATCGGCGGTGCGGGACCGCAGATCGTTCAGCTGGTTCTGGAGCGGATTTGTTTCCATGAGGGGCGTGCTGGTGGCTTCAATGGGAAGGCCGCGAGTTTAACCGAGGGTCCGGCAAATTGCTGCCGCGGGCAACTGTGCCCGCCTCAGTCCGCGCTCTCGATCCGGACCACCAGCAATTGCACCGTGCTCTTGCCGCGGTACTCGTTCACATCGAGTCGATAGGCGAGGTGCACGCGCTGCACCGTCGGATCGGGCCAGGCAACGGTGTCGATGTTGAAGGCGATGCCCTCGAGGACGAGCGCGGGATCGGCAAGCGGGGAAATGCCGATGCGCAGATGCTTCTCTCCCACGATGCGCTGTTCGTGGAGACGGAAAACACCGTCGAACAGCGGCTCGGGGAAGTGCTGGCCCCAGGGTGCCGCCTCGCGCAGCAGTTGCGCGTTGGGCAGCGTGAATTCCGCTGGCGGCAACTCGCCATCGGTCTCCAGCACGCCTTCCAGGGCTGCAGGATCGAGTACGCGCCGCACCTCGTCGTCGAAGGCCTCTGCAAAGCGCGGGAAATGGGCTTCGGGCAATGACAAACCCGCAGCCATGGCATGGCCCCCGAAACGGGTAATGAGTTGCGGATCCCTCGCATGGATGGAGGCCAGCACATCGCGCATGTGCAGGCCGCGGATGGAGCGGCCGGAACCTTTCAATTCGCCGTCTGCGGCAGGCGCGAAGGCGAACACCGGGCGGTGCAGGCGTTCCTTGAGGCGCGAGGCGACCAGGCCCACCACACCCTGATGCCACTCGGGACGGTAAAGAGACAACCCCCAGCGCGGATCATCAACGACAGTTTCCGCATCCAGCAGGTCCAGCGCCTCGCGCTGCATGTCGTCCTCGATAGAGCGGCGCTGGCGGTTGAGCGCATCGAGTTCCCACGCCATCTCGCGGGCCTTGAGAGGATCCTCTTCCATCAGGCAGCGGATACCGAGGGACATATCCTGCAAACGGCCAGCGGCATTGAGCCGCGGGCCTGCATAGAAACCGAGGTCGGCGCTGGTGACGCGCGCGCTCTGGCGCCCGGCTGCCTGCAGCAGCGCACGCACGCCGGGGCGCCCGCGCCCCTTGCGCAATTGCAGCAGGCCCTGATGCACGAGGATGCGGTTGTTGGCATCGAGCGGCACAACGTCGGCCACTGTGCCCAGCGCAACCAGATCGAGCAGTTCGGCAAGCCGCGGCTCCGCGAAGCCGCGCGAAACGAACCAGTCGCGCTGGCGCAATTCCGCGCGCAAACCGCACAGGAGATAAAACACCACACCCACACCCGCAAGGCATTTGCTGGGAAATGCGCAACCGGGCTGGTTGGGGTTGAGGATGGCGCAGGCCCGGGGTATCAGCTCGCCCGGCAGGTGGTGGTCCGTGACCAGCACATCCATGCCGAGCGCGGCGGCCTCTGCCACACCGTCCGCGCTGCTGATGCCGTTGTCCACCGTGATCAGCAAGGTGGGCCGCGGCTCACGCTCCGCGGCAACGCGCACGATCTCGGGCGTAAGCCCGTAGCCGTACTCGAAGCGGTTGGGCACCAGGAAGTCCGCGCCGGCAAAACCCATCGCCCGCAGCCCGAGCAGGAGCAGCGCGGTGCTGGTGGCACCATCGGCGTCGTAATCGCCGACCACGAGGATGTGCTCGCGCGCCTCCATGGCATCGGCCAGTCGCGCCGTGGCCTCGGGAAGGCCGCGCATGCTGACCGGTGGAATGAGATCCCCGCTCTGGAGTTTCAGACCCTGGGAGGGGTCGACGCCACGCGCCGCGAGCAAGCGGGCAAGAAGATCGAGCGAGGTGGCAGCCGCAGGTTGCGCCCGGCGCTGCAGCCGAGGCAGCGCCACCTATGCCCTCACCCGCTCGCGCACGAAGGTGGCAAGCAGCGCGAGATCACGTGGCAAGCGCTCGCAACGCTCTGGCCGCTGCATCAAATCGGACATGTAGTGCGGCAACTGCGGCGCCACCGGCACGCCGGCGCGCTCGATGGCATCCGGGAATTTAGCCGGGTGCGCGGTGCCCAGCGTGACCAGGGGCGTTGCCGGATCACGGCGGCACTCACGCGCGGCACGCACGCCGATCGCCGTGTGCGGATCGAGGAGATAGCCCGATTCGGCGAAGACCGTGGCGATAGTCTCGCAGGTGTTTTCATCGTCAATCACGGCGCTGGAGAACTCCGCCCTCGCCCGCTCCAGCACCGCCGCGGGCACCTGCACCGCACCATTGCGGAAGCGCGACATGAGACTCGCCATGGCCGAGGCATCTCCGTCATGGAAATCGAAGAGCGCGCGCTCGAAGTTGCTGGAGACCACGATGTCCATGCTGGGCGCGAGCGTCTGCAGCAGCGCGCCTCGCGCATAACCCTCACCCTGCAGGAAGCGGTGGAGGATGTCGTTGGCGTTGGTGGCAATCACGAGTTGCGCCACCGGAAGACCCATGCGCCGCGCGAGGTAGCCCGCGTAGATATCGCCGAAGTTGCCCGTCGGCACGGAGAAACCCACGGCCCGGCGCGGCGCACCGAGCGCGAGTGCGGCCGCCACGTAGTAGACGATCTGGGCCATGATCCGCGCCCAGTTGATCGAGTTCACCGCCACCAGACGCAGGCCCGGAGGCAGGAAGGACTGATCCGCGAAACTCGCCTTCACCAGTTCCTGGCAATCGTCGAAGTCACCGTCAATGGCGATGTTGTGGATGTTCGGCCCGATGACAGTGGTCATCTGGCGGCGCTGCACCTCCGAGACACGCCCGTGCGGGTGCATGATGAAGATGTCCACGCGCGAGGAACGACGGCAGCCCTCGATGGCGGCCGAGCCCGTGTCTCCCGAGGTGGCGCCCAGTATCACAGCGCGCTCGCCGCGGCGCTCGAGCGAGCGCTCGAGCAGCCTGCCAAGCAACTGCAGCGCGAAATCCTTGAAGGCGAGCGTGGGGCCGTGGAACAGTTCCAGCACCCATTCGTTCGGCCCGAGTTGCACCAGCGGCGCGACCGCGGGGTGGCGGAAATCGCGGTAGGTATCCTGGCAGATCGTGCGCAGTTCCTCGGGCGCGAGGAAACCTTCCACGAAGGGCTGCATCACCTCGGCAGCGAGATCGGCATAGCCGAGCCCCGCCCAGCGCTCCAGCGTCGCGGCATCGAAGCGGGGCAGTTCGCGGGGCAGGTACAGCCCCCCGTCGGGCGCGAGGCCGGTGAGCAGTACGTCCTCGAAACCGAGCGCGGGCGAGCCGCCGCGGGTGCTGATGTATTCCACGCGGATGTCCCCTCAACCGTCGAGTTTTTCCATGCGGATCCGGCGCACCGGCCCGCGGGTGGCATCCTGCGCCTCGATGGCACGGATGGCCTCGTTCATGCTCCGCTCCTCCGTCACGCTGGTCAGCAGGATCATGGTGGCGGTGTCCTGGTCTTCAGGCGCCTCTTTCTGGATCAGCGCCTCGATGCTGATGCCCGCATCGCTCAGGATCTGGGCGATGCGCCAGAGCACGCCCGGCTGGTCGAGCACTGTGACGCGCAGGTAGTAGCTGGTGCGCACAGACTCGATGGGCAGCACGGGCTCGGAGGACAGGCGGTCAGCCTGGAACGCGAGATGCGGCACGCGGTGCTCCGGATCGGCGGTGAGCGTCCGCGCGACATCGACGATGTCGGCCACCACGGAAGAGGCCGTGGGCTCGGAACCGGCACCCGGCCCGTAATACAGCGTGGGCCCGACGGCATCGCCTCGCACAAGGATCGCGTTCATCACGCCGTTCACGTTGGCGATGAGGCGGTCGTCGGGGATCAGCGTGGGATGCACGCGCAACTCGATGCCGCTCGCCGTGCGGCGGCAAATGCCCAGATGCTTGATGCGGTAGCCGAGCTCCTCGGCATAGCGGATGTCCTCGCTGGAGAGACCCGAGATGCCCTCGCAGTAGATGCGCTCGAATTGCAGCGGGATCCCGAAGGCGAGAGAGGCGAGGATCGCCAGCTTGTGCGCCGCATCGATGCCCTCGACATCGAAGGTGGGATCTGCCTCGGCATAACCCAAGGCCTGCGCCTCGGCGAGCGCCGCCGCAAAGCTGCGCCCACGCTCGCGCATCTCCGAGAGGATGTAGTTGCCTGTGCCGTTGATGATGCCCGCGACCCACTCGATGTGGTTGGCTGCGAGGCCCTCGCGAATGGCCTTGATGATCGGGATGCCACCGCCCACCGCGGCCTCGAAAGCCACAGAGACGCCACGCGCGCTCGCCGCCGCGAAGATTTCATTGCCGTGCTGGGCGATCAGCGCCTTGTTGGCGGTGATGACATGCTTGCCTGCCGCGATGGCCTCGAGGACGAGTTGCCGCGCCGTGTCGCAGCCACCGATAAGTTCGACCACGATATCGACGTCAGGATCACGCACGACCTCGAAGAGATCTCGGCTGACGCGGGTGTCGCCCGTGCTGCAGCGCGGGTTGTCGCGGCGCGCACCGATGTGGGTGACGATCACGTCCCGACCCACACGCGCGGCGATATCGGCGCGGTTGCGCTCCAGCACGCGGAAGGTCCCGGAACCCACCGTACCGAAACCGCAGATGCCTACTCTGATCGGAACCACGTCATTTCCCCCCGGATCGTGCAAGGCGCCGGATTCTCAGTTCACGCCCAGCAGTCGCGCAAGTTCGGCGGCCGGCTGGTAGCCGGGTATGAGCGTGCCGTCTTCCAGCACCAGCGCCGGCGTTCCCGTGACACCCAGGCGTTCGCCCAGTGCGTACTGCGCAGCGACCGGGTTCCCGGGGCATACATTGTCGGGAACGTCCTCTCCGTTTTTGAGGCGGGTGAGCGCAGCCCCACGGTCTGCCGCGCACCAGGCCGTGGCGATCTTGCGGAACGAGGGTGATCCGGGACCCGCGCGCGGAAATGCCAGGTAGTGCACCGCGATGCCCATGGCGTTCAGTTGCGGGACTTCCTGGTGGAGCTTGCGGCAGTAACCGCAATCGATGTCGGTGAAAACCGTGACGGTCGCTTTGGGATTCGGCGGCGAGAAGACGATCATCTCGGCGGGGCTCAGGCTCGCCAGCGCATCCCGGCGGTCGGCGTCGCGCTTTTGCTCGGCAAGGTTCGTAAAGCCGCCCGGGCCAACCGCGAAGAGATCGCCCGCCACGAAGAATCCGCCGTCCGCACTCACGTACAGGGTGGGACCGGACTTGACGCCTACCTCGTAGAGGCCGGGCATCGCGCTCTGGCGCGGCATCGAGTACTCGAGGTCGGCGCGCGCGGCCTTCAGCTTTGCGAGCAACGCGACGGCAACGGGATCATCCGCCGCGGCCACCGGAATGACCGGGACTGCGCAGGCCAGCATCAGGAGCACACGGCATAGCAATGTTGCGGGGGACTTCATGGCGTCGGCCTCTCTGTGTGGCGTGCGTCAGGGAAAGCGGAATGGGGATTATGCCTGTGCTTCGGCTCAGCCGCGCGGATGATGCGCAGCGTGGAGTTGCTTGAGTCGCTCGCGCGCAACGTGCGTGTAGATCTGGGTGGTCGAGAGATCACTGTGCCCGAGGAGCATCTGTACCACCCTGAGATCCGCCCCATGGTTAAGCAGGTGCGTGGCAAAGGCATGACGCAGCGTGTGGGGAGACAGGGGCTTATGGATCCCCGCCTCCAGTGCGTGGTGTTTGAGGCGGTACCAGAAAGCCTGACGCGTGAGCGGCGCCCCATCTCGACCGGGAAACAGGGCCGCGCTGGCGCCGTCGGCTACCAGCCGCGGCCGGGCTTCCCGAAGATAAGACGACAGCCAAGAGACCGCTTCGTCGCCCACGGGCACCAGTCTCTCGCGCGAACCCTTGCCCATCACCCGCACCACGCCCTGCGAGAGATTCAGCGCGCCGATCTCGAGATTCACCAGTTCGCTGACACGAAGACCACAGGCATACAGAAGTTCGATCATTGCCCGGTCGCGCAGCCCGAGGGGGGTGGCGGTATCGGGTGCGCGCAGCAGGGCATCCACGTCCCCCTCCGACAGGCTTTTGGGCAGCGGACGACCCAGCCGCGGACTGTCGACCTGCAGGGTCGGATCGGCGGAAATCCGACCGGTGCGTAACTGGTAGCGATAGAAACTGCGCAGGCAGGAAAGCATGCGCGCAGCGCTTCGGGCAGATCGGCCGGTACGCAGCCCATCGGCGAGGAAGTCGAGGAGTTCCGCGCGCCCGCAGCCCATAGGCTCCAGGCCCCTGGCGACACACCAGCGAGCGAAGGCACCGAGGTCGCTGCGATAGGCAGACAGGGTGTTCTCGCTCAACCCCTTCTCGAGCCAGGCGGCATCAAGAAAGGCCTCGACATCGTCGATGGCTGACTCTGTGTTCATCGTTCGGAAAAACGAAAAGGGTGGCGCGAGGCCACCCTTTGCTCCTGCCTCGCCAGTCGATCAGCTGGCCGACTGCTTGGAAAGCTTTTCCTTGATACGGGCAGCCTTGCCGCTCAGCTCGCGGAGGTAGTAAAGCTTCGCCTGGCGCACATCACCACGACGCTTGACCTGAATGTTGGCCACGGTGGCGCTGTAGGTCTGGAAGGTACGTTCCACGCCCACGCCGTGGGAGATCTTCCGTACCGTGAAAGCGGAATTCAGACCGCGGTTGCGCTTGCCGATGACGACGCCTTCGAAGGCCTGGAGACGCTCACGGTCGCCTTCGACCACGCGCACATCCACAACCACCGTGTCGCCCGGTGCGAAGTCCGGGACAGTCTTGCCCATCTGCTCCGACTCGAGCTGGGCGATGATACCGTTCTGCATGTGCTTTCCTCCTCGTTACGTCCCGCAGGCCTGCATGCCCCCGGTGGCGTTGATCACGTAAGCGGCAACTGCCGCAACCTTCGCTTCAATTCTGCTCCGTCTGGCCCGTCTGGCCCGGTATCAGATCCGGACGACGCGCCGCCGTGCGGTGGCGGGACTGCTCCAGGCGCCACCGCCGGATCTTTTCGTGATCCCCCGACAAGAGGACCTCCGGCACGGCAAGACCCTCGAACACTTCAGGCCGCGTGTAGTGGGGGCAATCCAGAAGCCCTTCAGAGAAGGAATCCTGGGCCGCCGATTCGCCGTGCCCCAGCGCACCGGGCAACAGGCGGATCACCGCGTCCATCAGCACCATGGCGGGCAGTTCCCCGCCACTGAGCACGTAGTCTCCGATCGAAATCTCTTCGTCGACCGCAGCCTCTATCACCCGCTCGTCGATGCCTTCGTAGCGCCCGGCAACCAGCACCAAGGCACCCGCCACCGCCAGCGCTTCGGCCTTGGCCTGCGTCAGCCTCGGGCCCTGCGGCGACAGGTACAACACCTTCGCGCCGGAGCCGACAGAGGCTTTTGCCTCGCGTATGGCGGCCACCAGAGGGGGCGCACTCATCACCATACCCGGGCCGCCCCCGTAGGGTCTGTCATCTACTGAGCGGTGCCGGTCCTGCGCGTGATCACGCGGGTTCCAGAACCCCACTTCAACCATGCCCTCACGGATGGCTCGCCCCGTCACGCCAAAGTCGATGAGGGCGTCGAACATCTCAGGGAATAGCGTGACAACCCCGAAACGCAACGCTTCCTCCCCAACTGGCATCAGAACGAGGGATCCCAATCGACCCTGATCTCGCCGACGGACAGGTCCACACCCAGAATGACTTTGCCGTCCACCCATGGGAGCATCCGCTCCCTGTCATCGATGCTGCCCTCACAGGGCTGCACCACCAGAACATCGTTTGCCCCTGTCTCGAGGAGATGCGACACCTCCCCGAGCAGCAGCGCCTGCGGCTCCGTGGCCGCAAACACCTTCAACCCTTCCAACTGGTGCCAATAGAACTCCCCCTCGGGGAGCCTCGGCAACTCGGCTTCTGGCACTGCGATCTCGGCCTGTACAAAGCGCCGGGCGAGATCTCGGTCGTCGCACCCCGCCAGATGCACCACCAGACCCTTGTCGTGGCGCTGTCCCGCGTCGATCTCGACGGTCTGCCACCCCTGCCCTGGCACGTTCAGTGACCAGAGCTTATGGTCGAGCAGACGGTCTGGCGGGTCAGTGAACGACCACACCTTGACCCAGCCCTTCACCCCGAAGACGCCGCTCACGCGGCCCAGGATGACGTTTTTGCCTGTTGCGGCCGGCTTTCGCACGGCTGCCAACACCCTGTTCAGGCCGCGACGGGCGCCTTGCGGCTGTCGCTGACGAGTTTGGCGACCCGATCCGAGAGTTGGGCACCGTGGCCTACCCAGTAATCGATGCGGGCGAGGTCAAGGCGCATGCGCTCTTCCTTGCCAGACGCGATGGGGTTGAAGAAACCGACGCGCTCGATGAAGCGGCCATCACGGGCGCTGCGGCTGTCGGTTACCGTGAGCTGGTAGAACGGACGCTTTTTCGCGCCAACCCGGGAGAGTCTGATCGTCAGCATGCCTGGAGGTCCTGAGGTAGAGCGGCCCGGCTAGTCTCCGGGCACATCCCGGAGCAGTCCGGGCGGGCCTGCAAAGGCGCGGGATTGTACGGGAAAGGGTTTGCGCCCGGAACCCTCAACCTCACCCTGCTTGTGGAATTTTCACCGCCTCGGAGGAAAGCCCACTCCCGGAGGCGTCATGCCGCCAAGGCCGCGCATCATGTTTTGCATCGCGCCCTTGTTGCCCATCTTCTTCATCATCTTCTGCATCTGCTTGAACTGCTTCAGCAGGCGGTTGAGATCCTGGATGGTAGTGCCCGAGCCCTCGGTGATACGGCGCTTGCGGGAACCGTTCAGCATGTCGGGGTCGCGTCGTTCTCTGGGCGTCATCGAGTTGATGATGGCCTCCATGCGTACGAACATCTTCGTGTCGACGCGGGCCTGTGCCGCCTGAGCAAGGCCGCCCATGCCCGGCAACTTGTCCAGCATCGCGGATATGCCGCCCATGCTGCGCATCTGCTGGAGCTGGTCGCGGAAATCCTCGAGATCGAAACCCTTGCCGCCCTTGCGGATCTTTTTGGCCAGCTTCTCGGCCTTGTCGCGGTCGAGTTTGCGCTCGGCTTCTTCGATCAGCGAGAGGATGTCGCCCATCCCCAGAATCCGCGAGGCCACGCGGTCCGGGTGGAAAGGCTCGAGAGCGTCGGTCTTCTCGCCCACGCCCAGGAACTTGATGGGTTTGCCCGTGACGGCACGCACCGAGAGCGCCGCGCCACCGCGCGAGTCGGCATCGGCCTTCGAGAGGATGACGCCCGTCAGCGGGATGGCCTCGTTGAAGGCCCGGGCGGTCTGGGCCGCGTCCTGCCCGCTCATGGCATCGACCACGAAGAGCGTTTCAACGGGGTTCAGGAAGCCGTGCAACTCACGGATCTCGGCCATCATCTCCTGATCGATGGCGAGGCGACCGGCGGTATCGACGATCAGTACATCAGCAAATCTGACTCGTGCCGCCTGCAGTGCCTCACGCGCGATATCGATGGGACGCTGCGTCTCACTGCTGGGGAGGAAGCCCACGCCGATCGACTCCGCCAGCGTTTCCAACTGGCGTATGGCTGCAGGACGATAGACGTCGGCGCTGACCAGCAGGGCCTTGCGCCCCCGGTCTTTCAGCATCCGCGCGAGCTTGGCAGCGCTGGTGGTCTTGCCGCTGCCCTGAAGGCCGGCCATGAGGATGACCGCGGGCGTCTGCGCAGCGAGGTCAAGCCCCTCGTTGGCATCCCCCATTGCTGCCACGAGGCGCTCATGAACAATTTTGAGGAAGGCCTGGCCAGGGCTCAGGCTCTTCATGACCTCCTGCCCGATGGCGCGCTGGCGCACCTGCTCGATGAAATCCTTGACGACCGGCAGCGCTACGTCGGCCTCGAGCAGGGCCTGACGCACCTCGCGAAGCGTTTCCTGGATGTTGTCGTCGCTTAGCGTCGCCTTGCCGGCGACACGGCGCAGGGTATCGGAGAGCCTTTCCGTCAGCTGGTCGAACATGCGGGGATTCCGTGCTGGGTCCGGCCCCTTCAACGGGCCGGAAGTTGAACGCGGCCGAGTATACCCGCCGCGGGAGCGAACCGGCAGCGGCCGCACCCGCACGGGGTGACGGCTGCGATCAGCCGGGTCTAGAATGCGGGCACCGGCCGTCACGCGCCGTTCCCGGCATCGCACTCACATGATGAGCCTCATCTCCGGCCTGGCGGCCTGCCTTTTCTACCTCGCCAGTCTCGCGACCCAACTGATAGGGCTTCACGAGAGCGCACAGCGCTCCCGGATGTTACGACTGTCCATGGGCTTGGCAGCTCCCGCTCTGGTCCTGCATATCGCAAGTCTTGCGCCGCACGTCTTCACTGCATCAGGCCTCGACCTGGGCCTGTTCAACGCGGCATCGCTGTTCCTCTGGGCGATCGCGCTTCTCGCCTGGGCGGCGAGTTTCCGGATGCCGATGGAAAACCTCCTGCTGGTGCTCTACCCGATCACGGTGGTGGCGCTGCTGACCGCTCTGTTCCTGAGCACGCCGGGCACCCCGCGTACCGCCTTCGGATGGGGCCTGGCAACGCATATCCTGCTGTCGATCCTGGCCTACAGCATTCTCAGCATCGCGGCGCTGCAAGCCGCAGCGCTCGGCCTGCTGATCAGCAGGCTCAAGCGCCGGCGCCTCGGGGGTGTGGTAGATCTGATGCCCTCACTCGCCACCATGGAAAGCCTCTTGTTCCGGCTGATCTGGACCGGGGAGGTACTGCTGGGACTGGCGATCTCGACCGGCGCAGTCTTCCTCGAAGACCTCTTCGCACAACACCTCGCACACAAGACGATACTGTCCATCCTGGCGTGGATGGTGTTCGGCACGCTGCTCTGGGGCCGTCATCGCCTCGGATGGCGGGGCACCACTGCCATCAAATGGACGCTGTCGGGTTTCGGGCTGCTCATCCTCGCGTACTTCGGCAGCAAGTTCGTCATACAGCTGGTGCTGCAACGCGCCTATTGAGCGTGTGGTTCTTGCGGCCCAACGGCAATACCGGCAACATCCGGACTCCTTCTCCAGGCTTTCGCGCGCTTGAACGATTCTTCGCTGGAAGTGCAGCTCGGCATCCTCGCAGTCTGCCTCCTCATGTCGGCTTTTTTTTCGGGCTCCGAAACCGGGCTGATGTCCCTCAACCGGTACCGCCTGAAGCACCTGCGCAAGCGCAATCGCGGCGCGAAGCTCGCACTGAAACTGTTGGAGAGGCCGGACCGCCTGTTAGGTCTGATCCTTATCGGCAACAACGCGGTGAACATCCTGGCATCCGCGCTGGGCACGGTCATCGCCATCCGGCTTTTCGGTGATGCGGGGATCGCTATTGCCACGGCCGTACTGACGGTGGTGATCCTCGTGTTCTCTGAAATCACGCCGAAAACACTAGGTGCCCTTCACCCTGAGCGCATCGCTTTTCCGGCCGCTTACGTGCTGAATTTCCTGATGAAGCTGCTGGGGCCGGCCGTGTGGCTCATGAGCTCGATATCCAACGCGCTGCTGCGCGGGCTGGGTGTGGATACGGACCGACGCCCCGAGGACGCGCTCAGTTCCGAAGAACTCCGCACCGTGGTGAACGAATCGGGGCCGATGATCCCGCCGCGACACAAGCGGATGTTGCTGAACATACTCGACCTGGAAGAGGTCACCGTGGACGACATCATGGTGCCGCGTCAGGAAATCTGCGGCATCGATCTGGACGACGACGATGCTGCATTGCTCGCCCGTTTGCAGGGCTCGCCCCACTCGAGGGTGGCGGTCTACCGGGAAGACATCTCGAACATCTCGGGCGTCCTGCACCTGCGTACGCTGGGGCAGTTCCTGCAACGTGACGGCAGCATCGACCGGGAAGCCATCCAGCGCGCCGCTGACGAGCCCTACTACATTCCCGAGGGAACTGCGCTGAACCTGCAATTGCTGAACTTCCAGAAGCTGAAGCGCAGATTCGGCATAGTGGTGGACGAGTACGGAAGTGTCCTTGGTCTCGTGACGCTCGAGGACATCCTCGAGGAAATCGTGGGCGAGTTCACTTCCGGGATTGACGACGAGAACTCGGAAATCGTCCGGGAGAGCGATGACAGCTTCCTGATAGACGCCGGCGCCTCGATCCGGGACATCAACCGGTTCCTGCAATGGGATCTCCCCAGCGAAGGCGCGCGGACGCTCAACGGACTCATGCTCGAGCACCTGCAGACGATCCCCGAAGCCAATGTAGGCATCCGTATCGGCGAATACGAACTGGAAATCGTGCAGCTACGCGGACGGATGATTTCCCGCGCGCGTGCTCGCAGACACGGGGCGGAAGACTGAAGCGTGCAATCAGGGCGAAGGGGGGCTCCAAGCCTCCCGGTAGCGTTGCTCGGCACGGCGCACGACCTCTCTCTTTCCCTCCTCGCCAAGGCTGGTCCATGCCGTGATCTCGGCGGCGCTGCGGTAACAGCCCACGCAGATGTCCTGCTCGTCCAGCGCACAGATATTGACGCAAGGTGAGGTGACGGCGGACATCTCAGGGCTGCTCCAGAGGGATGAGCCCGGCACGGAAGCGACGGGCGTTGTCTACATACACGGCGGCGTTGGCCTCGAGTTGCCGGCGTCGCTCCGGCTCCATGGTACGCACCACCTTGCCGGGAGACCCCATCACCACCGCTCCGTCGGGCACCTGCATGCCCTCGGTCACCAGTGCATTGGCAGCGATGAGGCAGCCGGCACCGATGACGGCACCGTTCAGCACCACCGCATTGATGCCGATCAGGCTGCCCTCTCCTACCGTGCAACCGTGCAGCATGGCCAGATGCCCGACGGTCACCCGCGGACCGATGAGCAAGGGAAACCCCGGATCAGCGTGCAGCACGGCGCCGTCCTGCACATTGCTGCCGGCACCGATCTCGATACGCTCGTTGTCGGCCCGGACGGTGACGGAAAACCACACACTCGCGTTATCGCCCAGCACGACGTCCCCGATGACGGCGGCATTCGGTGCCACGAAACACCCCTTCGCGAGCGCGGGGGAGCGTCCCTCCAGCGAGTAGATCATTGCTTGCCCTCCCGGGTGTTCAATCAGATGCCGAATCGGATTCTGCCTGCGTCGCATCCGCCAGGTATCGCGCCAGGAAATCACGGCAGAAGGCATCGAAGCGCCGCTCTCTCACGGAGGCGCGTATGTCCTGCATCAGGCGTTGGTAGAAGTGGAGATTGTGGATCGTCGCCAACTGCGAACCCAGCATCTCGTTGCAGCGGTCGAGGTGGTTGAGGTACGCGCGGCTGAAATTGCTGCACGTGTAGCAGTCGCAGTCCGGGTCCACGGGCAAATCGCTGTCCTTGTGGCGCGCATTGCGGAGTTTGAGCACGCCCCCGGACGTGAAGAGATAGGCGTTACGGGCGTTGCGGGTGGGCATGACGCAATCGAACATATCGATGCCTCTGGCGACCGCGGCGAGGATATCCACCGGGGTGCCGACACCCATGAGGTAATGCGGCCTGTCCGCGGGCAAGCGGTGCCCGATGTGATCAAGGACGGCGAGCATTTCGGCCTTGCTCTCTCCAACGGAGAGGCCGCCCAGGGCATAGCCGTCGAACCCGATGTCCAGAAGGCCGCTCAATGATGCCGATCGCAGAGCTGGATACATGCCGCCCTGGACAATGCCGAAGAGGGCCGCGGGGTTTCCCTCGTGCGCGATCTTGCTGCGTCTGGCCCAGCGCAGGCTGAGCTCCATCGATACGCGGGCCTCATCTTCGGTCGCAGGATAGGGAGTGCATTCGTCGAACACCATGACGACATCCGCGCCGAGGTCTCGCTGGACGCGCATGGACGTCTCGGCGTCGAGGAACACCTCGCTGCCGTCCACGGGCGAGCGGAAGCGCACACCCGCCTCGGAGATCTTGCGCATATCACCCAGACTGAAAACCTGGAATCCGCCCGAATCAGTGAGGATCGGCCGCTCCCACGCCATGAACCGGTGGAGATCGCCGAGTTTGCGGATGGTCTCCGTGCCGGGCCTGAGCATGAGATGGAAGGTATTGCCGAGCAGGATCTGGGCCCCCGTTGCCTCGATATCACGCGGCAGCATGGCCTTTACAGTTCCGTAGGTCCCCACCGGCATGAAGGCAGGCGTATCGACCACTCCCCGGGGGAATGCCATTCTCCCGAGCCGCGCCCCGCCGTCCTGCCCCAGCAACTCGAATCGCATGAACGAACCGCTCATGCCTCTCTCCGGATCGCTTGCTTGATGAGAGGATCCCCGGCCGCAGCGATCAACATGGCGTCTCCGTAGCTGAAAAACCTGTAGCGCTCCCGGACCGCGAGGCGATAAGCCTCGAGTATGTAGTGCGTGCCCGCGAAGGCGGACACCAGCATCAGCAGAGTCGATTCCGGAAGATGGAAATTCGTGATCAGGGCATCCACGCAGCGGAACTCATAGCCGGGGTAAATGAAAATGTCGGTTTCGCCCTCGAAGGGCCGGATCTCAAGAGCGGTGCTCGCAGACTCAAGCGCGCGCAGCGTGGTCGTTCCGACTGCCACCACCCTCCTACCCTCGCGATGCGCGTGCATGATCGCATCGCAGGCTGGCGCATCGACCTGCAGGAACTCCGAGTGCATCCGGTGCGCTTCCACATCCTCGCAACGCAAGGGCTGGAAGGTGCCGGCCCCGACATGCAGCGTGATTGTCGCCGTCTCCACACCCTTGGACTTCAGATCACCCAGCAGAGCACCGTCGAAATGTAGGCCGGCCGTGGGTGCGGCAACAGCGCCCGCTTTCGATGCATACACCGTCTGATAGCGCTCACTGTCGGATCCCTCGGCAGGCCGATCCACATAGGGAGGCAGGGGCATATGCCCGATGGCCTCCATGACCTGCAGCGGCGGCTGCGCGGGAGGAAACTCCAGCTCGAAGAACCCGTGCTTCCGCCCCTTGACGCTCACCCGGACCGACTCGCGACCTTCGTCATCGAGCAGACACAGTTCCGAGCCCACCCGGGCGGGCTTGCTGGAGCGCAATTGGGCGAGAACACAGCCGCCCTCGAGCACACGTTCCACGAGGATCTCGACGCCGCCGCCCGTGCCCGCCTTGCACCCGAACAGACGCGCTGGCAGCACTTTCGTGTTGTTCAGCACCAGAAGATCACCCGGGCGAAGACAGGTCCGCAGATCTCCGAACTGCCTGTGCACAGGCACACGGTCCGCACAGGAGAGATCCAGCAGGCGACTCGCGGCACGAACAGGCGCGGGGTAGCGCGCGATCAACTCGTCCGGGAGTTCGTAGTGGAAATCACTGACTTTCATGCAGCAAATGTCGGCCTCGACAAGGGGCGGGGATCGTATAGGCGAGGCTCTTGTCTGGCAATCGCGCTTGTTGCCCGGAGCATGCTGGCTATAATGCGTCACCCTCAGCCGAGGGAAGCTGCTGACCGGCGGGTGTGGCGGAACTGGTAGACGCGCTGGACTCAAAATCCAGTTCTGGTGACAGAGTGTCGGTTCGATTCCGACCACCCGCACCAATCAAAAAAAACGCCCCTGGCTCTCGCAAGGGGCGTTCAATGAGTTCCCCGTAAACGAGCGTGACCCGGCAAGGACCGCTCTCCGAAGATCTCAGTGAGGCCGAACCTGCTTGCGTTCCCGCTCCATGGGAAAGCCGCAAGCAGGCCCGACGTCGAGAAAATGATCTCCGATGCTTGGCATCTCCGCACCGGATCTTTGGCGGCAGGCGACTATCACAACGCGCGAAATTGACCCATTCGGGTCGGAATCCTGAAAAGTGCTCAGCGTGAGCAACGAGACGGGAGCGCGGCAAACACCCGAAGCGGGAGGGCGAGGGTCGGAAGCCAGAGTGGATACCGACCGCACTCCCTCCTTGCTCGGGGAAATTAGTGCATATGCCACGAAATCCGTTGCGCCGATTGATTGACTCATGAGCGGGATGTGCCAAAATCCGGGCTGTTTTGTCCCGTCCGCATGACTGATCTGAGGAGACAACGATGCGCACCATGTCCAAGAAGGCCGCCCTTCTTTCCGCTGCTCTGGCCGTAACCCTGCTGAGCGGCTGCAACAGCAACACTCGTCTCGACGCTCTCGACGCTCGCGTCGGCACCGTCGAGAAGACCGCCAACGATGCACTCGCTGCTGCCAACCGCGCGCAGTCGACGGCTGACTCGGCTGCTTCCGCAGCTGCAGAAGCCCAGAAAGCT
>JBILEG010000448.1:0-3256 GCA_044352225.1 Pseudomonadales bacterium
AAGGGTGGGCGTTTTTTTTATGCATTTCATTTAGGTGCTGTAGCCGCCTGCGGCCACTGACGGAGAATCAGCGGGTCGCGATCTGATCGCCGGATACGTTGATGGGAAGGCCGGAGCGCCTTACGGCGGCAGACTTTGCCTGCACCCAGTCGATCTGGATCGGTGCGGCGGCGATGCGGTTGGCGATGTGAATTGCGTCAGCCACAACCTCCTCCGAGACGTGGATTGCCCTCTGTTCTTCGAGGGCCTCGTGGACCTCCACGTACATCGATCCGCCCTTCCAGCCAACTTTCACTGGCGTATTGACGATCCTCACAGGGGTGCCGACAGGCACCATAGCGGCAAGCTCGGCGACGTTGTTGTTGTACATCCGCATGCAACCGTGACTGACACGCATGCCAACGCCCAGCTCCTTGTTGCTGCCATGAATGAGGTACCCGGGTGCTGCCAACCTGAGAGCCCACGGGCCAAGGGGATTATCCGGCCCCGGGGGCACAGACGGGGGAAGGGGATCGCCCATCGCGGCATGTTCCGCCCGGATAGAAGCAGGCGGCGTCCACGTGGGGTCTTTGACTATCTTGGTCACGGTGGTGCTGACAAGGGGCGTCTGCCAGCCCTCTCGACCGATGCCGATGGGGAAGGTAACAACCGTGTTGCTGCCCGCCGGGTAGTAGTACATCCGCATCTCGGCGAGGTTGATGACGATGCCTTTGCGCTCACCGGGGGGAAGAATGTATTCGGTTGGGATGAGAACCTCGCGTCCTTCGCCCGGGACCCAGGGGTTGATCCCCGGATTGGCAGACAGCAACTCCCTGAAGCCAACGCCATACACCTCAGCATAGCGGTTGAGTGTGTCCTCATAGCGCTGGATTTTGACGGTGTAGCTCTCACCGACAACGTCTTCTCCGGGGGGAGGCAGGTTCAGCGTTAGCGCCGAAACCGGAGCCGAAAGGCCGAGCAGCACGAGCAGGGAGACAAAATTGGGCAGTCGCATGTAAAAGCGTCACGGCAGTGTGTGGGACTTGCTCGCAATACTAGCAAAGGGCCCCTATCGGATCGCGGGGGCCCTCTGCGTTGGCGGCAAATTCACGGCTGCGCGGCACCGGGCGCACAACACAGACCGTTACTGATCGACCCCGAGGATGAGGCCACTGGTGGGAACACCCGTTCCAGCTGTGACCAGAGCGTGCTCCACGCCGGCGACCTGGTTCACTGCCGACCCTCGGACTTGCCGCGCGCCCTCGGCAACGCCGTTCAGGCCATGAATGTACGCCTCGCCGATCTGCCCACCATGCGTGTTGACCGGCAAACGACCTCCGCGGGCGATATGGCCATCCCGAATGAAGTCCTTCGCCTCGCCGCGACCGCAGAAACCGAACTCCTCGAGTTGGGGTAAGACGAAAGGCGTAAAGTGGTCGTAAAGCACCGCAGTCTGGATGTCTGCCGGGCCAACCCCGGCCATGGAATAGAGCTGTCGCGCAACCAGCCCCATCTCGGGTATGCCGGTGAGATCGGGCTTGTAGAAGCCCGTCATCATCTGGAAATCACCAGCCGCTCCCTGGGCAGCACCGCGTATCACCACTGGCTTCTGGCGCAAATCACGGGCACGGTCTGTCGAGGTAATCACCAGGGCAACCGCGCCATCGCTCTCCTGGCAGCAATCGAGCAGACGCAGTGGCTCGGCGATCCAGCGCGAGTTGCGGTGATCGTCGAGCGTGATGGGCTTCTGGTAAAAGAACGCCGCCGGGTTGGTCGCGGCAAAGTCGCGGGTGGACACCGACACCCTGCCGAAATCGTCGGTGCTCGCACCGTAGGCATGAAGATACCGACGAGCACACATAGCCACCCAAGAAGCAGGCGTCGAGAGCCCGAACGGCATATACCAGCCGAAATGCACCGTCTCGAAGGAGTTGGGATCCTGAGTGATCAGGCCGCCCTGACCGAAACGGAAGCCCGAGCGCTCGTTCATTGCCCGGTACACCACCACCGCCTTGCAAACTCCCGTCGCCACGGCCATCGCGGCGTGGAGCACTGGCCCGCATGCCGCACCTCCGCCGTAGTGGGTGCGGGAGAAAAACTTCAGCTCCTTGCCGCCCAGGAGCCGGTAGAGCTCGATCTCGGGGTTGTTGTCCATGGTGTAGGTGGCCATGCCATCGACCTCGTCGATGCCAAGGCCCGCATCCGCGAGAGCGGCGCTGATCGCCTCGACCCCCAACTGGATTTCACTGCGCCCCGAGTTCTTGGAAAACTCGGTAGCCCCGATGCCGGCGATCGCAGTACGCCCGCCCAGAAAACTGTTGCCGCTCATGCGTCTCTCCTGTCGCTCAGGCCAGGGCCACGGTCACGGTGCCCGTGACGTGGAAGCCAAGACCGTTCTTGCCGGCCACATCGATGTCTACGAGACGGTCACTGCCCTCTTCGCGCAGCGCCGTGACACGCCCTCGGAGCTCCATGCGATCGCCCGGGTAGTTGGGCACGCCGAGCTTGATTTTCACCGAGCGGAGCAAGGCCTCCGGGCCCGCCCAGTCGCTGATGTAACGCCCGACCAGCCCGTTGGTGGTGAGGATATTCATGAAGATGTCCGGCGAGCCCAGCGCCTGCGCGCCCGGCTTGTCGTGGTGGACATTCTGGTAGTCGCGGCTCGCGATCGCCGTGGCGACGATCAGGCGCGTCGTGATGTCGATACCCAGTGGCGGGATCTCGTCACCGACATTCACGTCCGCAAAACGCCGAGCCTTGATGTCGTGGTTGCTCATAGTCCGACCTCGATGGATTGCCCTGCCAGCTGACGACCGAAGCCGGCCAGAATGCGTTCGCTGCCACCAAGGCACAGCCGCACCTGCTGTGCCCACAGGTAGTAGCGGTGAATCGGGTAATCGACGTCTGCGCCGGTGCCACCATGGAGGTGCTGGCAGGCGTGACTCACCCGGTGCCCCGCCTCACTGGTCCACCACGCCGCCGAGGCCACGGCGTTGCCCGAAGGCAGGTTCTGGTCGAGGCGCCAGGCTGCCTGCCACAATGTGGAGCGCAAGGCCTCGATGTCGATGTAGCAATCCGCTGCGCGGTGCGCGACGGCCTGGAATCCCGCCAACGGCTTACCGAACTGCTTGCGCTCGACCGTGTGCTGCGCCGTGCGCCGCACCGCATCGGCAAGCACGCCCAACTGGATGAATCCGTATGCAGTCGCAGCGCGGTCGGCAAGCCACTCGAGGATGCATGCCCCGTCGCCCGCGGCACCCAGCCGGTCGGCCGGGCT
>JBILEG010000181.1:0-6793 GCA_044352225.1 Pseudomonadales bacterium
TGGTGGTCACGGTCTGCGACAACGCGCAGGAATCCTGCCCAGTGTTCCCGCGGCATACGGCACGCCTGCACATGTCCTTCCCCGATCCGCACGGACAATCACTCGAGGCCTTCGTCCGCGTGCGCGACGCGATCCGCGAGCGGCTCGTGCCCGCGGTGCGCGAAGCACTCGGCCTGAAGGAGTAACGGCATGACGCTCTTCGAACGCTACCTCAGCCTGTGGGTTTTCCTCTGCATCGTGGCAGGGATAGGGCTCGGCCAGATCGCGCCGGGGCTCTCGGCATCGGTCGGTGAGATGCAGATCGCGCAGGTCAATCTCCCGGTCGGCATCCTGATCTGGGTGATGATCATCCCCATGCTGGTGAAAGTGGATTTCGGTGCGCTGGGAGAGGTGCGCCGTCATCTGCGCGGTATCGGCGTGACGCTGGTGGTGAACTGGCTGGTGAAGCCCTTTTCGATGGCGTTGCTTGGCTGGCTCTTCATCCGCGAACTCTTCGCGCCGTGGCTGCCCGCGGAGCAGATCGACAGCTACATCGCAGGGCTTGTGCTGCTTGCTGCGGCGCCGTGCACCGCGATGGTCTTCGTGTGGAGCCGGCTCACCCACGGCGATCCGCTCTTCACGCTCTCGCAGGTGGCGCTGAACGATCTGATCATGGTCTTCGCCTTCGCGCCGATCGTGGCCTTGCTGCTCGGGATCTCGGCCATCACGGTGCCGTGGAGCACGCTGCTCGTCTCGGTCCTGCTGTACATCGTGATCCCGGTGATCGTGGCGCAACTGTGGCGGCGATGGTTGCTCGCACAGGGGCAGGCGCGATTCGATGCCGTGATGGCGCGTGTGGGCCCCTGGTCCACGACGGCGCTGCTCGCGACGCTGGTGCTGCTTTTCGCCTTCCAGGGGCGCGCGATCCTGCAGCAGCCGCTGGTGATCGCCTTGCTGGCGGTTCCCATCCTGATACAGGTGTTCTTCAACGCGGGGCTTGCCTACTGGCTGAACCGCGCGCTCGGTGAAAGTCACAGCGTGGCCTGCCCCTCGGCACTCATCGGCGCCTCGAACTTTTTCGAACTGGCGGTGGCTGCGGCAATCAGCCTCTTCGGGCTGGAATCGGGCGCTGCGCTCGCGACGGTGGTGGGCGTGCTGGTCGAGGTGCCGGTAATGCTGCTGGTGGTGCGCGTGGTGAATGCCTCGAAGCCGTGGTACGAGCGGAGCGCCTGAGTCGCGCCTTCGCTACACCCCGGACTCGCGCCGCAGCACCGCGATGCTCCTGCGCAGCGCATCGAGCAGCGCGCTGCTGCCCTGCCGTGGCAATCGCACCTCGCCACGCAGCATGCGCGGCAGCGCCTCCACCGCGGGATCAGCAGGCTCCAGAAGCACCCGGTACACGGACTCGTTGGAGACGGTATTCCCCTCCGCGTCCACGCGCGTGGGAATGTCGCCGTGATGGCGATCGGCGAAGAGCGTGTCGCCGATCTCGCGGGTGGCGTGGGCATCGACCTGCGCAATGCGCAAAGCGAGCGGCGCGCGCCCCGGCTCGTCAGGGTAAAAGCGTGCGGACGCACCCTGCGAAAGCGATGATTGGTCGGCCGCCTCCACGTAGGTTTCGACCAGCAGCCGGCGATCATCCACCACCAGCATCAGCGTCTGCTCGGGCGTGACCCAGCGGCCGGCCACCAGCGACTCCTCGAGACCCGTCACCCGTCCGGCGGTCGCCGCACGCAGCGTGAGCCGCAGCCGGCGCTCGGCAAGACTGCGGCTCTCGGCAAGTGCCTGTGCGTAGCGCCCCTCGGCGACGCCACCGAAGTCGAGCAACTCCCGCACTGTGCGCGAGCGCTCCAGTTGCCACGCCTGGGTGCGCAACTCGGATTCCGCGGTCGCGGTGTCGAAATCGAGCTCCGGCGCTCGCAAGCGCATCAGCACCTGCCCCGCGGCTACGGTCTCGCCCTCGCGCACCAGCACCGCCTCGATCTGCGCGGGCTCGGGCGTGCGCACCTGCGCATACTCCGCGGGGCGCAGGAGCGCGGTGCGCATCACGGGAGTTGCCCACGGCAAGGCCAGCAACAGCACCAGCGCGGCAATGCTCGCAGCAACTGCCAGAGCACCGCGCGTGGGTCGGCCTCGCCGCGAAAGTGCGGGCCACTCGCGCAGCTCACGCCACGCGGGCATCACCAGGAAGAAACCCACCTCGAACAGCGCAAGCAGCGGCCCGAGCGGCGCGAGCACCACGTGATAGAGCAACAGCGCGATACCGCCAAACAGGATCACCCGGTAAATCCATACCGCCACGCCGTAGGCGATGAGCGTGCGGCGCAGCGGCAGCGGCAAGTGCTCGGGCACTTCATCGCCCAGCGCGAGGCAGCGCTCGCGCAGCCACCACCGTGCCAGCGCGAAGCTGCGCTCCTGCAGATTCGGCACCTCGAGCCAGTCCGAGAACAGGTAGTAGCCGTCGAACCGCATGAACGGATTCAGGTTGATGGCAAGCGTGCTGATCCAGGTGAGGCTCGCCAGCATGAACGCCGCCGAGCGCAATGGCCCTTCGGGCAGCAGCGCCCACGCCAGAGTGGCAAGACCCGCCAGCACCAGTTCCACCGCCATGCCCGCGCCTGTGACCGAGAGCCGCGCGCGACGGGATTCGAGTTTCCAGGCATCCGTGGTGTCGGTGTAGAGCACCGGCCAGGCGAGGATGAACGCGACCCCCATCGTGGGCACGCGAAGGCCCGCGTGCCGAGCGGTGAGGGCATGCCCGAACTCGTGCGCGATCTTCACCAGCGCCAGCGTGAGCGCATAACCTGCGATGCCCGTGGGCGTCAGCGTATCGATCATGCTGGCGGCAAAGCTGTCCCAGTTGCGCAGCACCAGGAAAACCCCGGCAAGCGTGCACACCCCGTAGAGCGCGAGCATCGGCCGCGATGCCAGCGTGCGGGCCATCGGCAGCAGCGCGGCAAGCAGGCGGTCCGGGCGCAGCAGGGGCACGCGGAAAAACAGGTATCCGTGAAGCAGGGTGTTAAGCCCCCAGCGCTTGGCCTTGCGCCGGCGGGAAAGCAGTTCCGCCGTCCACGCGGGCTGCCCCACTTGCAGCATTTCATGCTGCAGCAGGAAAGCCTGCAACGCCGAGACGTCCTCATCGCCCACTTCCAGCCCGTGCTCGGCGTTGACTCGGGCACAGAGCGCGGCGGGCGTGTCACCGGCCTGCCAGCGCGAGAGCAGCGCGAATTCCGCCCAGCCGATCCGGTAGAAGGTGTGCGTGAGCGGATCGGAGATGGTCCACTGCGGCGAGCCGTCGGGTGCGGGCGGCGCGGGATGCAATTCGAGATCCCGGCGCAGCGCCAGCAGCCGCTCCTCTTTCGCCTCCGGATTCACAGCCCGAGCCAGCGACGCGCCACCGCGATCGGGCGGCGGAAGACGTAGTAGAACAGCGTCACCCGCTCGCCATAGACCTTGGCGGTGGCCTGCAGGCCGATGCGCGGCAGGGAATCGGTCCCCTCGTCAAAGGTGGCGCGGATCCGGTAGGAAAGCACCTGCTCCTGGCTTTTCTCGGCGGTGTAGCTCGCGAGCCGCAGCGTTGCGTGGAAGGTGCGCGTGGGGTCGGTGGTAAGGAAGGCCTCGATCGGCGCGCCGGGCTCGAGTGCGATCGCCTCGTCCACCGGCAACCACACCACCAGCTCGACCTCCTGCGGATCGGCCAGGATCATGATTTTCTCGCCCACGCGAACGGGGCGGCCCAGCCAGTCACTGGCATCGGAGAACGCCACCACACCGTCTGCCGGCGCGCGCACCTGTATGCGCTCGAGCAGTTCGGCCGTGTACTGCACCTCGGCCTGACGCTGTTCGGCCACCGCCTTCAGCACCGTCAGTTCGGATTTGCTCGCGGGATCCGAAAAGGCTTTCTGCGAGGCCCGCGCGAAATCCGCACGCGCCACCTCGAGGGATTTCTGTGCCACCTCGTGACGGTTGCGGATCAGGCGCGGGTCGAGGCTGAAGAGGAGTTGCCCCTTGCGCACTGCATCGTTGGGCTGCACGGCGATGGATTCCACCACGCCCTCCACCGGCGGGCTCATCAGCTGCGGATTGCGCGCGGCGATCTCGGCGGGCGCCACCGCGCTCTGGCGTACGGGGAACAGCAACACGAGCAGCACGGCGAGGACAACGCGCGGCAAGTAGCGCCGCGCGCGCAGCCGCTCCAGCCAGTCCCGCGGCGCGATGCCACGCGGCGCGAGCGCCTCCCAGGCGTGCGCGATCGCGTGCGAGAGGAATCCGAGCTGCATCAGCTCGGCCTGTCGCCACGGCGTATCGCGCGTGAGCCACAGGCCGCCGATACGCTTTCCGGCGGGCGCTACCAGCGGCACCCAGAGCGGGTTGGCCGGTGCCAGCGCGTTCCAGTCATCGGCGGCGTCGGCGCAGGCCTCGCGTCCCACGAGGCCGGGCTCTTCCGCAGGCAGGGCGCCTATGCAGCGGTTGATGAGGCGATTGAGGTTCTGCACGCGGGGAGAGTCCGGCGCATGGCGCGACACACCGGTCAAGGCGTTGACCACGAGCGTGCCGCCCAGCCCCTCGATCATCAGCGCCGCCTGATCGAAGGCCACCGCCCGGCGCGCATCGTTCACCACGAGGAAGGCGAGTTCGTCCCGTGCGCCTGCGCCGCGGGCGAGCCGCTCGACCTGCAGCAGCGCCACCAGTTCGCGGAGCGCGCGGGCGCTGTCGGATGCGGGTTCAGTCATGCGCTTGCGGCGCAGGGAATATCGCGGAGCCGCTCATGCCGGGCAGAAGGACCGAGGCATCACCCGTGAATTCCCCGAAGACCTCCACCGTCTGGCTCACCGCGTCCACGCGGGCGCCGGTGCGGGTGATGCGCGCGGGGTAACGCGTGCCGGTCTCGCGCACCTCCACCTCGAAGACCATGCCGGGTGCGAGCCAGGCGAGCCACACCGAAGGCACGAACATCTGTATCACCGGGGTGCCGAGCGCGACGATGTCGAGCAGGGGCTCGCCGACGGTGACGTTCTCGGGGGCGTTGGCGTGGCGTGCGACCACCCTGCCGGCGAAGGGCGCGGCGAGCATGCAGAAGCGCTTTTGCACCTGCGCGCCCTCGAGTTCGGCCTGGGCCTTGTCGGACTGCGCGCGGGCCACTTCCACTTCGAGGTCGCTGATCGAGTTGAGGTCCTTCAGCTTGCGATTCGAGGCAAGCGTGGCAGCGGCGATATCGAGTTCGGCACGGGCCTTGCGGACCTGTTGCTCGAGAAGAGCGCAGTCGAATTCCACCAGTGACTGGCCTGCGGCGAAGCTGTCACCGGGTTTGACCGTGATGGTGCGGACCTGCCCGGCGAGGCGGCTGGAGAGCGTCGCCTCGGCAGAAGGCTGCAGCAACGCCTGCACAGGCTCGGGATCGGCTGCGAATGCGGGGCGCGCGAGCATCACGACCAGCAAAGCGGCGAGGCGCACGCGATTAGTCAGGCGGGACATACCCGCAGATCTCCTCTGTCCGTAGGAGCGGGCCATGCCCGCGACGCCCCGTAGGAGCGGGCCATGCCCGCGACTGTACCAGCACCACGCCCCGGTCGCGCGCATGGCGCGCTCCTACAGGGGATGCGCCCCGGTCGCGCGCATGGCGCGCTCCTACAGGGGATATGCCCCGGTCGCGCGCATGGCGCGCTCCTACAGGGGATATGCCCCGGTCGCGCGCATGGGGCGCTCCTACACCGGGTCATCTCCCATGCTGTGCCGGATCCGCGCCACCGCCGACTGCAACTCCGCATGCGCGAGGCTGCGGCGGAGTTTGGCCGCCAGCGCACTCGCCCGGCCCATCACCACCTGCGCAGGATCCACGCGGCTCGCCGCCTGCTCCGCCTCCAGCTGCGCGGCGATCTTGCCTTCCACCTCGTCCAGCCGCACCGCCGTCTGGTAGTCGGCCAGCGCCTGTTCGTGCTGCTCGCGCGCCACGTGCACCTGCGTGATCACCGCCACACTCAAGGCCTGACGCCGCAGATCGCCCAGTTCCATCTGCCCCTCGGCATAGCGCCGTGCTGCAGGGCCCGAGAACAGGTTGAAGATGTTCCAGCTCACCTGCATGCCCACGTCCGCCCAGGACTGGTTATCGAGGTACTTGTTGCTGTCGTAGTTGGCACCCGCATTCAACTCGACCCCCGGCAACATCCGTAGCAGCGCCTTGCGCGCCTCCTGCGCCGAGATGCGCTTGCGGTAGTCCTCCTCACGCAACTCGGGCCGCGAGGTGAGCGCCAGACGCTCCATGTCCTGCACCGCCAGATCCGGCGCACGCGGCATCTCCTCGGCCATCGGTGCCACCTCGTAGACCGTCCCCGGCGGCAGGTTGATCAGCCCCGCCAGCTGCACCTTCGCCAGCCGCGCCTCCTTGCGCAGTTGCGCCAGGCGGTTGATCAGCTCGAGCAGCCCCTTCTGCATCGTCAGCGCCTTCAAAGGCGGGTTCAGCTTGCTCTGGATCGATTGGCCGGACTTCGAGAGTGCGTCCTCGGCCTGCACCAGCAGCGCCTCGATGCCCTGCGCCGACTGCTGCGCCGCGGCCACGCGCCACCATGCCGTCTGGATGTCGAGCGCGAGGTTCTGCTCGGCCTTGCGCCGCAGTTCCGCCGCGACCAGCACCTCGTCGGCTCGCTGCTGGGCCTGCGCGTAACTCACGCCGAAATCGAGAATGTTCCATGAGAAACGAAGACCGCCGAGGCCCTGCTGCTTCTCGGTGGAGAACGAGGGCTCCAAGGAGGTCTGCCGCGAGTCGATCGACACGCTCTCCGACGCCGCGTAGGAATCCCGCGCCGTGTAGCCCGCC
>JBILEG010000182.1:0-6792 GCA_044352225.1 Pseudomonadales bacterium
CGAAGCACGCGGAACCGCACCGCGGTTATCTCACCATCGAGCCGGCGCAGCTCACGGAAGACGTGGTGAAGATGGATGCGCAGGGTCTGACCGTGAAAATCCACGCCACGGGCGACCGTTCGGTGCGCGTCGCGCTGGATGCGATCGAGGCCGCGCGCAAGGCGAATCCCTCCGCGCAACTGCGCCACGAGATCTCGCACGCGGAGATGATCAGCCCGGAGGACATGCCGCGCTTCAAGGCGCTGAACGTCACCGCAGAGATGAGCCCGATCCTCTGGTATCCCTCGCCCCTCCATGCGGCCATGGAGACGGTGCTCGGCAAGGAGCGCGCGGGACGCTTCTGGCCCGTGAAGTCCTTCGTCGATTCCGGTGCGCTGGTGATCTACGGCTCGGATTGGCCCTCCGTGGTGCCCTCGCCCAGCCCCTGGCCGGGCATCGAGGCGATGGTCACGCGCCTTGACCCCTACGGAGTGAACCCCGGGAAGCTGAATCCTGCCGAGGCGGTGGATCTTGCGACCGCGCTGCGCATTTTCACGCGTAACGGCGCCGAGGCGCTCTACACGCAGGACAGCACGGGCTCCATCGAGGTGGGAAAATCAGCCGACTTCATCGTGCTCGACCACAATCTCTTCGAGATTGCGCCCGAGCAGATCGGCGACACGAAGGTGCTGCGCACGGTTTTCCGCGGGCGCACCGTGCACCAGACGAAATAGGCCCCACGGCCAACGCCGCGCCCTCTGGCCTCATCTCCTGAGGCTCGCTGCTGGCAGATTGGGCGGGTTGTCCCACGGTGGCCCGCCATGATCCCGCTTTCGCCTGTTCCAGGCCTAGACCGCTATCGCGCCTGCCTTCTGGCCGGCGCCATCGGTGACGCGCTGGGCGCGCCTGTGGAGTTCCTCACGCGTCGCGAAATCCTCCGCGATTTCGGTCCGGGCGGTATTCGCGATCACGCCAGCGCCTATGGGCGTGTGGCTGCCATTACCGATGACACGCAGATGACCCTTTTCACGGCCGAGGGGCTGCTGCGAGCGCGGGTCCACGCGCGCAGCGTCGCCTCCGGTCAGGGCTCTGCGGCCGCGGTTCCCGACCGGGCAGACTGCGTACGGTCGGTGTCGAATGCCTACCTGCAGTGGCTCCTCACCCAGCGCGAGGAGCCGCAGACGCACGCGAGCGGCGATGGCCTGCTGGGCGTGGCCGCGCTGCACAGCCGCCGTGCGCCGGGGCACACCTGCCTCTCGGCTCTGGAGCGGCTCGATGAATTGCCCGAGCCTGCCCGTCCTCTGCAGGCGGCGAACGGCTCCAAGGGCTGCGGCGGTGTAATGCGGGTGGCACCGGCGGGGCTCTTTTGCGCCGCATGGCCGCTCACAGACACGGAAGTCTCCCGCGAGGCCTTTGCCCTTGGCGCAGACCTTGCCCGCATCACCCACGGCCACCCTGCGGGTTATCTGCCGGGTGGCGTGCTCTCGGCGATGGTGGCGTTGCTCGCCCGGGAGGTTCCGATGCGCGATGCGCTGGCCCGTGCCCGTGAAGCGCTGGTCACATTCAACGGGCACGAAGACACACTGCAGGCCATCACTGCGGCCGAGCGCCTGGCGGCGCAGGGCCCTGCACATCACGATGCCATGGTCCAGCTGGGCGGTGGCTGGATCGGCGAGGAGGCCCTCGCCATGGCGCTCTATTGCGCCCTGGCGGCACAGAGCCCGGAGAGCGCGCTGCTCGTTGCCGTCAATCACTCGGGCGACAGCGATTCCACCGGTGCCATTGCCGGCAATCTCCTGGGCGCGGAACGAGGCATGGACTGGATTCCGCAACGCTGGCTCGAGGGGCTGGAACTCCACGGCCTGATCGACGCCGCCGCCATTGCCCTTGCAAGGGTCGATTGACCGGCCACCACTGCCAAAACCATGATGCCGCGGAACAGGAGGTCCGCGTGCCACACACTTCCATGCCCGTCAGGGCGGCGGTCACCGCGTGAGTGCATTCGATGGTTGGCTCGAGCGCGCATCCGCGCAGGTGGGCGATCTCTTCGATCGCGCGCTCGACCGGCAGCTGCGCTTGGCCGTCACCGGGCTCTCGCAGAGCGGCAAGACGGCGTTCATCACCGCGCTGGTCAACCAGCTCGAGCACGCCTGCTCGCCCGACGCGAGACTGCCGCTCTGGAAGGCCTGCGACAGGGGCAGACTACTGGGCGTGCGGCGTGTGCCGCAATCGAACGCCCACATCCCATCCTTCGCTTACGACGCAGCCTGCGATCGGCTCTTCGGCGACCCGCCCGCATGGCCCGAGTCCACGCGCGGGGTCTCGGAGATCCGCTTGGAGATCCGCTACCGCCCCGCCGGGCGATGGTCGCGTGATATCGCCACGCTCTACCTGGACATCGTCGATTACCCGGGCGAGTGGCTGCTCGACCTGCCCCTGCTGCGCCTTGATTACGCCGCGTGGAGCGCACAAGTGGCAGCCACCCTGCGGCGCAGTCCGCGAATGGCCGAACTGGCCGCCACGTGGACGCAGTGGACTCCCTCCCCGAACGATCCCTTCGATGAGCGCGCCGTTGCCGGCATGTCCACGGCCTACACGGCATGGCTGCGTGCGTGCCGGGAACAACTGGGGCTCAGCCTGTTGCAGCCCGGGCGCTTCCTGCTGCCGGGCGAGTTCGCAGGGGCGCCCATGCTGCAGTTCCTGCCGTGGGTGTGGGGCGCGCCTGCGGGCAAGGGCGCGCCGGACGGCCTCTACGCCAGGCTCGAGCACCGCTACGAGCAGTACCTGCAGCATCTGGTGCGCGGCTTCTATCGCGAGCACTTCGCCGGCTTCGACAGGCAGATCGTGCTGGTCGACTGCCTGCATGCGCTGGACGGCGGACCGGAGTGTTTCGATGACACCAGCCGTGCGCTGCAGCAGATCATCCAGAGCTTCAGCTACGGCAAGACGAATCTGCTGCAGAGGCTGTTCCGGCCGCGCATAGACCGCATTCTTTTCGTGGCGAGCAAGGCCGACCACGTGCTGCCGGAGCAGCACGCGAACCTCGTGTCGCTGCTGCAGCGCCTGGTGCGGGGCACGGCCGAGGTGCCGCGCTTCGAGGGCGTGTCCTCCGAGTGCATGGCGCTTGCCTCGGTGGCGGCCACCGAGGTGGCACGCGGGCGCGCGCAGGGTGAGCTGTTGCGCGGGCTGCGCGGCTGCGCGCTCGATGGCACGGCGCTGCTCATCCACCCGCAGGATGTCCCGCCCGTCACGCCCGACGCGCACTGGTGGGAGACACAGCGCGAGGGCTTTGACCGCTTCCGTCCGCAGCCGATGCGGCGCGAGCGCCCCATGCCGCACATCCGCATGGACGCCGCGCTGGAGTTCCTTCTCGGGGACAAGCTGATATGAGCATGGACAAGGGGCGACGGATCGTTCTGGAAGAAACCGTCACCGCACTGCCGACGCCCGTGCCGCCTGCAGGGCGCGCGGTATTGGAGCCCGCCTCCCCTGATGCCGATGCAGAGGTTCCGGAGCAGGAAGAGGCTTCCGGTATCGAGCGGCGCTTGCCGGGCCGACGTGCACTCTTCGGTGGTCTCGCGCTGGGCGCGCTCCTGCTGTTGCTGCACACGCTCCACTCACTCGCCACGCTGCTTCAGGAAGCGCCGGTGCTGGGCATTGCCTGGAGCGGTGTGTTCATCCTCGTGGCCGGCGGTGCCACACGCGCTGCATGGCAGATGTGGCGCAAGCTGCGTCGCCTGCGCGTGCAAGCAGACATGCGTGGCCGGGCGCTCGCTCTTCTGGCGCGCGAGGGTCTCTGCGAGGCGCGCTCGCTGTGCGAAGAACTCGCCGCCGAATCCGGGCAGCAGGGCAGTCCCGCACATCTGCGCTGGCAGCAGCAACTCCACGACACCCACAACGACCGCGAGGTGCTCGCGCTCTACAGCCGCACTGTGCTCGCCGAGGCAGACGCACGCGCTCTTGCGAAGGTGAGCGGCCACGCAGGCGATGTCGCCGTGATGGTGGCTGTGAGCTACTTCCCGGCTGTGGACATGCTGCTGGTCTTGTGGCGGCAGCTGACGCTGGTCGAAGAGATTGCCGCCACCTACGGCATGGATCCCGGTTACTGGGGCCGCATCCAGTTGCTGCGCAAGGTGCTGCGGAACATGGCGCTTGCCGGCGCGGCCGAGGTGGCGACCGAAGTGGGCGTCGAGGTCTTGGGAGCCGGTGTGACGGCGCGTCTTTCTGCCGCTGCCGCGCAGGGCGTTGCCGCTGGTGTGCTCACGGCGCGCCTTGGGCTGCGCACCATGGATGCCTGCCGCGCCATCCCGTGGGAAGAGGGCGAACGACCGCGCTTGCGGCAGGTGACGCAGGGTGTTCTCGCCACCGCCAGGCGCTATCTGATGGCGAGCTCTTCGGGCGATTGAGCCGCGCCGGAATCCGGTTGAAAAGGGGCGCTCTGCAACCATCAGAATCCCCTCCGGAATGGCCTTTCCGGCGCCTCCGTGAAGACCTTTTTGGCGCTTGCGAAATCAAGCAGAAAGCGGCTTTAAATGCGGGAAAAACGGCGTTTTCAGACCCCCAAGGATGCTCGGAGAAAAGGGCCCCGGAGAGTAAAATCGCACCCTGTCCAAAGCAGTCTTCCGCGGGGTGCGACAGGCCCCGCAAAAAGCACTCCGGAGGCCCCGTGCACACGCCCTACCCCGACGTCATCATCTTCGGCAGTCAGACCCTGATCCCAGGGTCCATGTACACCTTTACGCATGCCTTGCTCGCCGACCCGCTGGCGCCCTTGCTCGCGCAGATGCAGCTCAAGGTCGATCCCGCAGGCGCCCCCTCCGCGGGCGGTCGGAGCTACCTCTGCGTCTGGCGGCTGATCGGTTCCTCGCTCTTCCTGGAGCAGGTGCTTCGGCCCGATCTCTCGGGCGGCGAGGTGCTGTTCGGGCAGGACTCTTTTGCTACGCCACCGGCGGATGCCGCGTTCTTCACGGCGCCCGAGGCGGAACTCCGGAAGATCCGGGCATGGCTGTGCGGAAAGCGCCGTCGCTGGAACCGCGAGCCGCTCTGGCTGCCGGCCACCTGGGTGCCGGACCCCATCGAGCTGGTGTTGGCATGCAAGGGTGCGGAACTCGGGGTGGAGCGTGCGGACCTGAGCAAGCCGGATCCACTCCACGTGCGGTTACCCGGGGATACCGGCGAATCCCGGCAGTTCCCCGCCGGCGGCCGGCCGGTCTACCAGCCCTATGAGCCCCGTTTCCGCGACCATATCGACAGCGTGACGGAATGGATCGAGAGCGAGATCGTCGATCCGGCCCGTTCTGCCATCCGCAAGCGTGTGATGCGTTTCCTGACAGAGGACCAGACCTATGTGTAGCCGCTACCCTTTCTACGAAGACCTCTGCATCGTCGATGGCCTTTGCCGCCCCCTCGTGATCTCCCTGCTCGACACGCTGGTCGAACGGCTGCATCTGCATAACGTTCCCACGCGGGACGGCTTCGTCGTCGCGACCGGCAATCCCTCACGCCACTGCGGCTACTTCGCGCTGTGCGGGGAAGACTTGTACCTGCTCGAACTCATCGATGAGATCGGCTACGAACCGACGTTCCTGTACAGCGATCTCGCCGGGATCAGCTGGAAGACGAAGCTCTGGCGCAAGCTGAACGCGACTCAGGACGGCTCTTTCCGGATGCCCACCGAAGCTGAAATCGACCGCATCCTCACCTGGTTCGCCGGGGGCTTTAACCGGGCCGAGCCCCTGCGTGTCACGTGGTTGCACGAACCCGAGACTCTGATCGCACACCATATCGCTGGTATCCAGTGGGGTGGGAAATCACCGGAAAGCTGGATATCTCCCGAGCCGCCCGCCCCGTTAACAGCCGAGCAACTGGAGCAGGGTTACGACGAGGAAGAGGAGGACGAGTGGATGACACGGATCCGTAAGGGGGGATGGCTGAGGTCCGTCCAATGAGCGGGGACTCCACGCCGCAGCCCGATGTCCTCATCATCGGGGGCGCGGCGACGGGTTCCTCTGTGGCCTTCGATCTGGCCGCTGTTCCGGTCCTTGCCATGGCGCCGTGAATCGGTGATATTCGCGATTCACGAATAGCGAATACTGCCCCGCCATGGCCCTGCCCCTCAAACCCCAAGACGTGCTCGTGCTCCTGAAAGCGGTGGCTCACCCAGACCAGCGCTGGACCTATGCCACTCTGGGCGAAGCGTTGGGGATGAGCGCCTCAGAGTGCCATGCCAGCGTGAAGCGGGCCGTGGCCTGCGGCTTGGCGGTGGCGCCGGGGCGGGGTGAGTGGTCGCCCGTGCGGCCCAGCTTGCTGGAGTTTTTGCTTCACGGCGTGCGCTATGTGTGGCCGGCCACGCTTGGGCCGGTCAAGCGCGGTGTACCCACGGCCTTCGGGGCAGAGCCCTTGGCCAGCCAGATCAACGCGGCCGCCGGCGAGGCTCCGGTGTGGGCCCACGCTACCGGAAGCGCCAAGGGGCCAAGCCTGACGCCGATTTACCGCACCGCACCCCAAGCGGCCCTGGCCGACCCGCAGCTCCACCGCTTGCTGGCCCTGCTGGACGCACTGCGCAGCGGTCGCGCCCGCGAGCGCCAGTTGGCGGCCGACTGGATGAAGGCGGCGTTGATGGCGACCGAACCGGGAGAAGCCGGTGCGCGCCAATGACCCCAACCTGCCCGACCTGCGCCGCGTGGCCGAGGCGCTGGGCGACTTGTGCGGGCAACTGGTGTTTTTAGGCGGTGCGGTGGCGGGGCTGCTGGTGACCGACCCCCTGGCCGACAGCGTGCGCGCCACCCGCGACGTGGATGCGGTAGTGAGCGC
>JBILEG010000009.1:0-19774 GCA_044352225.1 Pseudomonadales bacterium
CGGGCATGGCCCGCTCCTACGGGGGCATCGTCGCGGGCATGGCCCGCTCCTACGGGGGCATCGTCGCGGGCATGGCCCGCTCCTACGGGGGCATTGTCGCGGGCATTGCCCGCTCCTACGGGGGCATCGTCGATTGTGGCCTGCTGCGGCGGCGCATCGCGGACCGGCCCCGCCCTGGTATCAACGGCGGCCAGGCGTGTTCAGAGGGGTAGGAGCGGGCCATGCCCGCGACAGCAGCCTTGGAACGGAGCTGACGCCTGCATCGACCCCCGCATCAGTGAAACCCATGCCCGCTGCCACCTGGCAGGCTACAAAGGCACGGTCACCGTATCCCGCCCCGAACGCAGCACTGTCCCGGGCCTCTCCCCGGTGAGTTCGCCGCGTCGCACGATCTCCCTGCCATTCACCACCACGTGATGCACGCCGATGGCGTCGGCATACAAGCGGCCCGCACCACCGGGCAAGTCGAATCGTGTGTGTGTCGTTCCGCTCGCCACCGTCTGGGGATCGAACACCACGATGTCGGCGCGCAACCCGGGTGTGAGCACGCCACGGTCACGCAAGCCGATCATCTGGGCAGGCACTTGCGTGAGCTGATGGATGGCCTGCTCGAGCCCGATCAGCTTGCGCTCGCGCACGCCGTGCTCGAGCACCTGTGTCGAGAAGGCGAAGGTGTCGATCATGTCGAGATGCGCGCCCGCATCCGAGGCGCCGATGACCGTGCGCGGGTCGGTCCACACCTCACCGCGCATCCGCCACGATTCATCATCGGTGCCCATAACGGGTGGCGTGAAAGACGTGCGCAGCTCCTCCGAAATCGCCAGATCCAGCATCGCGTCGAGTGGCGTCTTGCCCGTTGCCTCGGCGAGTTCTCCCACCGTGCGTCCCTGCCATGCACGGTTGGCCTCGGTGAACACTTCCTCGATGGTCCATGTCTGCCAGTAGGTCATCTGCGCGAAGACACCGGCGGCGGGCGATTTCGAGCCTGCCTCCAGCGCCTCCCTGACCTTCGGATCCGAGAGCGCAGCGATCCGTTCCGGAAGGGCTTTGCCGATCACCTCGGCCCACCCGGGAAGCGCGTCGAACACGAAGCCGCTCACCAGGTTCAGTCGCAGTTTCATGGGCTGCGGCAGCGTGAGGGCGATCACGCGGGCGCCGCGGCTGGCCGCGAGATCACTGGCTGCCAACTGCGCGACGTGCGTGTCGGGCATGCGTGAGTTCGGCGCAAGCAGGTTCCAGTTCACCGCCCTTTGCCCCGCCAGCGAGTACTGCACCATGCGCTCGCGCTCGGCCTCGTTGAAGCCGCCGATGCCCGGGAGCAGTTCCAGCGAGGTGCCCGGGAATTCCGCCACCACCGAGGCGAGCGCGTAGAGCTCTTCGTCCGTGGCGTGCCGCGAAGGAACCGGCTGCCCTTCGCCGTCGTTGTGCGTCGGTGAGACGGTACTGGAAAAACCCAGCCCTCCGGCGGCGATAGACTCCCTCAGCAGTTGTTGCATGGCGGTGATGTCCGCCGGGCTCGCGGCCTCGCCCACGGCGCGTGAGCTCATCACGCTCCGGCGCACGGCGGAGTGCCCCACCATGAAGCCCGCGTTGATGGCGAGCGTACCCTCGAGTTGCTCCAGATACTCCCCGAAGGAGCGCCAGTTCCACGGCACGCCCTGTTGCAGGCTTTCGAGCGGCATGCCCTCGACGCGCGCGAGCATGCGCATGAGATAGGCGCTGTCCTCGGGATTGCCGTTCAGCGGCGCGATGGAGAAACCGCAGTTCCCTGCGATCACGGTGGTCACACCGTGGTAGCAGGAAGGGCTGAGGGAGCCGTCCCAGAAGACCTGCGCGTCGTAGTGCGTGTGCACGTCCACGAAGCCGGGTGCAACTACACAGCCGGTGGCGTCGATGGTCTCGATCGCGGCCTCCTCGATGGCGCCTATGGCGACGATGCAGCCATCGCGTACCGCCACGTCTGCCTGCCGGCCCGGCGTGCCGGTGCCATCCACCACGGTTCCGCCGCGAATGACGAGATCCAGCATGATGTCTCTCCTGAGCATGATTCTGACCAACGTTCGGCGCATCCCCGGGGCAAGTCAAGGCAGGGCGCATGACGGTTGTGTCAGCCTTCGATACCCCGGTCGATTGCGCGTGTGCTTATGCAGGGCAACAATGCGGCCAAAGCAAAACGAGGGCGCACCATGAGTTGGGTACTGGGCGGGGGAGAGCATTCCTTCGCTGAATTGATGGCGCTGCGCCCGAATCTGGCCGCCGATGTGGCGGCGTTCTCAGAGCAGCTCTGGAGCGCCCCCGGCATCGATCCCGTGACGCTTGAGCTCTGCCGCCTGCGCGTCGCGCAACTGCACGGTGCCCGCGCCGCGCTCGCTGAACGCCGGCTGGAGGCTGCAGCCGCGGGCCTCACCGAGGCTCGTATCGCGCGGCTTGCGGACTACGGTCGGGATCCCGCGTTCAGCGCGTCTGAGCGGGCCTGTCTGGAACTCTCGGAGTTGTTCGTGATGGACCCCTCGGCTATCGACGACACCACCTTTGCCGCCGTGCGCAACGCGCTCGGCGAGCCCGGCACTGTGGCACTCCTCGAGGCACTCGCCGTGTTTGACGGCTTTTCCCGCGCCCAGGTGATGCTGGACGCCGCACCCGCTCCGGAGACCAGCGCATGAACGCCATCGCACGCATCCTGCCGCCCGCCGATGCCGGCGACGATCCCGTCAACGGCAGCGCGCTGGGCCATCAGCCTGCGCTCCTCGCGGCATTCAACCGCCTCTACGCCACGCTCTGGAGCCATGGCGAACTCGACCACAGCGCAAAGGAAATCGCCCGCCTGCGCAACGCGCGTATCACCAACTGCGTGTTCTGCCGCAACGCGCGCTTCTCGCAGGCGCGTGAGGAAGGCCTGACGGAAGACAAGGTGGACCTCATCAACGATGCCTTCGAGCAAAGCCCGCTCGATGAGAGAGCCAAGCTGATCATCCGCTATGCGGACGTGTTCCTGAAGGATCCGCGCTCGCTGGCGGCCAAGCCCGAGCTGCGCGAGCAGATGCAGAGCGCGTTCACGCCCGCGCAGATCGTGGAACTCACCTCTGCGCTGGCGCTGTTCATGGGCTTCTCGAAGATTGCGGTGTCGGTGGGTGGCATGCCGGAATCGATGCCAACGATGATCGTGCCCACGCCGATGTGAGTCGTTTTGGCGTGGTGTCGCGGGCATGGCCCGCTCCCGCATCAAGAGGGCGTCGCGGGCATGGCCCGCTCCCACGGGGCGAGTCGGCCTGGTGTGGGAGCGCGCCATGCGCGCGACTTCAGTCCTCGCTTACTGCGGTTTGATGGTGTCGGCGTCGAAAAGCAGGTGCTTGCTGAGGTCGCCCCACAGGTCCACGAACATCCGCCGTGTGCGAAAGCGCCATGCGCCATCCGCGCGTTCGAAGCTGTCGTGATACCGGCCGGCGATGATCGCTTGCAGCGGCAGTTCATCTGTCTGCTGGAACACCGTGAAATACGAGCGCGCCGTGCCGGTGCCCGCAGCCTCATCGACCTCGATGATGGCGTTGGTGGTGACGTGCTTGGTGCGTGGTGTGCCCGTTTCGGGATAGAGCCGCGTGGAGTCCTGGTACATCTTCAGCACGGCCGCGCTGCCGCGTGTGCCGTTGCCATCGGCCGGCGCAAGGATCTCTGCATGCTCGAAGAGTGCCGCCAGGGCAGGGAGATCGCCCAGGTCGATCAGTTCGGCATAGCGGTAGAGCAGGTTCTCGATGGCGCGGTAGCTGTCCATGGGCAGGCCTCTTGTTGGTGTATGGCCATGCTATACCGGCATGCGGGCGCTGTAACCCGTTCGCACCCGCGCTCGCCAGCGTTGCGTAACTCACCGCGCCGTCACCCTGCACGGTCCCGCGAGCAGATATGATCCGCAGGCCTCACGTCGTCATGCGTGATGCCAACCCACGCCCGGCCCCGAGGACTGCATGAGCAAGACGTTTCCGGTCAACATCGAAAGATCCGCGGATGGAGCCTACCGCCTGCACTGGGACGCATCCGACTTCGCCGGCCCCGTGCGCGTGCGTGTCCATACCGATGCGTCCAGTGCGCCACAAGCTGAGCCTGTTCTCGCGTCCGCGGAATCTGGCGTACGCCTCGACTTGCCGCCAGGCCAGCGCCATTACTTCCATCTGGAGCCCTCGGCCGGCGATGCGCTGACGGCCGCGCAGCGAGACGTGAGCTTGCAGGGAGGCACGAATTTCCGCGACATGGGTGGCTACCGTGCCGCCGATGGTCGCCGTGTGCGGTGGGGCAGGCTGTTCCGGTCGGGGCATTCCTCCGCGCTGACCGACCAGGATCGGGAACATCTGGCCACGCTCGACATCCGCACCTGCTGCGATTTCCGCCGCGACGAGGAACGCATCGTCGAGCCCAACGGGCTGCCGGAGTCCATCCGCATCGTGGGTCTGCAACTCATGCCGGGCAGTGTGGCTTCGTTCTTTCAACGCATCGCCGCCGGTGACGCAACGCCGGAGGAAATGGCCGAGGTGATGGTCGCCATCAACCGTGACTTCGTGAGCACCAACACCGAGCCCTTCCGTCGCATGTTCGGCGAACTGCTGGCGCAGGAAGAGGGCGCGTTCATGATCAATTGCGCGGCGGGAAAGGATCGAACGGGTTTCGGCGCGGCCATGATCCTGATGGCGCTCGGCGTTGCCGAGCAGGACATCATCGAAGACTACTCCCTCTCGATGACCTACTTCCCGATCCACCGTGAGCTCGATCGCATACGGCGCAAGTACGTACCGTCGGACGGTTACTTCGACGTGGCAGTCATGATGCCGATGATGGAGGCGAGGGCCGAGTATATCGGCGCCGCACTCGCGGAAATCCGGGCGTTGCATGCCAGCAGGGAGGCCTTTCTGGCAGAGGCTTTCGGGTTGGGAGAGGCCGAGTTGCAGACGCTGCGCGACCGTTTGACGGCCTGAGTGCGGTTCAGTCCTGGTTCGGCTGGCGCCGCCGACCGATGCCTGTGCTGGCACCCACCGTACCGCCCCGTTGTCGCTCCGGAGCAGGCGCGCGTGCGCCCGGTTCCGGCGCGGGCGGGTAGGGGTAAAACGCCGCCACCTGCGCGCCGAAATCGCCTGTTGCGTCCGGCGTCTGGGCACGACGCCGTTGCCCCGCAGTTGCAGGCACGGTGGCGATGGCTTTGAGCAGGTCCGGTTCCATGCCGGCATCATAGCCCCGCCGGGCTACCCGGCGGCAAGCGAGATCGGGCGGCGCGTCTGTTCGCGCTCAGCGTGACGGCGCTTGCGACGCCGTTGCCCCGACGGTCTAATCCGCGTGCGTTTGCCGCAATTCCATCGCAGCCGTACACCGCATCTGCAGGTACATCCATGGCCACCGGTTTCTTCAGTCACGAAACCTGCCAGCGTCACGAGATGGGCGCGGCCCACCCCGAATCGCCTGCCCGCATCGCCGCCATCGTCGATTGCCTGCGCGCGAGCGGCGTGCTGGCCGAACTGACACAACGCGACGCCCCGCTGGCGCAGCGGGAGGATCTGCTCATGGCGCATCCGGAGCGCCATGTCGAGAGCCTGCACCGGCAGGCGCCGGCCGAGGGGCTGGCCTGGGTTGACCCGGATACGGCCATGAACCCGCACACACTCGAGGCCTCACTGCGCGCCGCCGGTGCGGTGGCGGCGGCCGTCCGCGCGGTGCTGGCGGGCGAGATGGCCAATGCCTTCTGCGCGGTGCGCCCGCCGGGGCACCACGCCGAGCGCGCGAACGCGATGGGCTTCTGTTTTTTCAACAACGTTGCCGTGGGCGCCCATGTGGCGCTCGCCGCAGGGCTCGAGCGCGTTGCGATCCTCGACTTCGACGTGCATCACGGCAACGGTACGGTCGACGTGTTCAAGGACGACGAGCGCGTGCTCGTGTGTTCGAGCTTCCAGCACCCGTTCTATCCCGGGCGCCTTCACGACGTGGACCGTCCGAACATCGTCAACACACCGCTCGCCGAGGGCACCCGCAGCCCCGAGTTCCGCCGCCGCGTGGAGCAGGACTGGCTGCATGCTCTGGACGCGCATCGGCCCCAGTTGCTGCTGGTCTCAGCGGGGTTCGACGCTCATGCCCACGACCCGCTGGGCGGGCTCGAACTCCACGAGCCCGATTACCGCTGGGTGACCGAACTCATCACCGACGCCGCCCGCCGCCACGCCAACTCCCGGGTGGTATCCGCACTGGAAGGCGGCTACGACCTGGACGCCCTTGCCCGCAGCGCGGATGTGCACCTGCAGGTACTTCGCGAGGCGGATCCGGGCTGAGCACCCGCTCAGACGCGCCTCGACCTGACATCCGCCCAGCCCCGCAGCAGTGCGGTGGTTTCCCGCAATTGCTCGAACCAGTCCCCGGGGTTTTCCTGACGCAGCAGGCGTAGCGAAGGGTACCAGCGCGAACTCTCTCCCCGCATACCGTGCAGCCAATGCGCGCGGCGCCCGAGCAAGCCGAGCGTGGGCTTGCCCAGGCAGCCGGCCACATGCATTGCCTCGCCGTCGACCAGCACGCAGACATCCATCTGCGCGATGGCGGTGGCCAGATCCGCGCGGTCGGCACAGCGCGAACCCAGATCCGTGACGAGCCCGGCGGCGCCGTTTCCGGGGAGATCAGCCGTCGCGGAGCCGGTCTGCAGGCTGTAAAGCCGCAGATGCGGCAGCAGCGCGAGCGGCAGCAACTGCCCCAGCGAGAGCCCCGCACCCGCCTGCGGCGACGCCGGGTCTTGCCAGGCGATGCCCACGCGCAGCGCCGCGCCCGGCGGGGAAAGCAGTTCGCGCAGCCATTGTTCGGGCGCAGGTGGCTCGGGCACGAAGGGATCCGGGATCGCCGCACCCCGCGGATCAAGCAACGCGGGCAGGCTCTGTAGCGGGCAGCGCAGGTCGAAACTCCCTGCATCCACGGCAGAGTCCTGCACGCTGACGATGTGCGCGGACAGCGAAGCAAGCACCCGCTGCATACCCGGTTCACAGGCAAGGCTGACGCAGGCGCCACGGCGCGCGAGCATGCCGACGTAACGTGCCGCCCAGAGCGTTTCTGCCGGGCTGCCTTCAGGCGTGACCAGCAAGCGCCGCCCGGCCACGCGTTCGCCACGCCAACGCGGCAACAGTCGCAGGGCGGCCGGCAGCGGTGCCTCGGGCCGTGCCTCGTGGTCTTCCCAGCCCTCGCGCAATCGCCCCGCCTGCAAGCGCAGCCGCCCTCGCATCTGGCGCAGGTCCTGCCGTCCCGGCTCCTGCCGCAGGCAGCTGTCGAGGTGTCGCTCAGCCTCGTCCAGGCGGCCGGCCTCCGCCAACGCGCGTGCGCAGTCCACGCGCACGGCGATGCGCGATGGGTCCAGTTCCACCGCCCGCCGATGGGCGCGCAGCCCCTGTTCCTGCTGTCCCAGATCCGCCCACAGCCGGCCCATGCTGCTCCAGACTGCAGGATCCCGCGGGCAGAGCCTGAGCGCCCGCTGGTAGCTCACCAGCGCGGCGTCGAGGCGCCCATGGCGGCGCAGTGCAGCGCCCAGATGCATCCACGCGCCGGCATCGTCCGGTGCCTGGCGGAGGTGTTCTTGCAGCGCTGTGATTGCGGCGTCGGTGTTGCCATCACGCTGGTGCGCTACGGCTGCGTGCCAGTGGGATCTGTTGGGGGCGGTTGCGTGGGCGAGTCGTGTCAGTGCGAGTGCCTTTTCCATGGCGTTTTCTCCGGGGTGTGGTTGGAATGCCTCGGGTGCCCCGTGCAACACCCACGCACGCAGCCACGCGCCACACAACGGTTGCGTGACCGGAACGGGTGGCGTGCGAGGAAGAGCAGATGATGCGATGAGGGCCCATGTTACGTCCGTGTAACGGCGAGGCAGAATGAACATAACCTCTGCCGCGGCTGGCTGGCAAGCCTGCGCAACGCCCCGGTTTCCTGCCGTGCACCGTCGCTGCTGGCGGCGCGCAGATCGCACTGCGGCAACGACCGCGTACGACCCGCCCCCGTGTTCCCATATACTTGCGCGAGTCCCGCCGCCCGGTACGCCGCGATGCAGACCACCGTAACCCCGATTTTCGGCGATGGCGCGCTTGCGCAGCCGCCGGCCCGCCGTGCCCATGTCATTGCCATCACCGGTGGCAAGGGCGGCGTGGGCAAGACCAGCGTCAGCGCTAACCTCGCCGTGAGTCTTGCCTTGCGCGGCAAGCGCGTCTGCATCTTCGACGCCGACACCGGCCTCGCGAATATCAACATCCTGCTCGGCCTGCAGCCGCGCAACACCCTGCAGCAGTTCCTGGACGGCGGGCTTTCCATCGAGGATCTGCTGGTCGAGGGCCCCCGCGGTGTCTGCATCGTGCCCGGTGCCTCGGGCGTGGCGGACTACGCCGACCTCGACCGCGCGCGCCAGCAGGCGCTGGTGAACGGTTTCTCGCAACTGGAGCGGCAGTTCGACTACCTGCTGATCGACACCGCCGCCGGCATTGGCAAGTCCGTGGTCGAGTTCGTGCTACCCGCGGAGCACGCGGTCCTGGTCGTCTCGCCCGATCCCACCTCCCTCACCGATTCCTTCGCGCTCACGCGCGTGCTGAAGCGCAACGGCTACGGCGGGCGCCTGCACGTGGTGGTGAACAATTCCGAAGGAGAGGATGCGGCCCGCAAGGTCTGTCAGCGTTTTTCGCAGGCGGTGGAGAAATACTTGCAGGCCAGTGTGGAGTGGCTGGGCCACGTGGCATCAGACCGCGCGGTCGTGTCCTCGATACGCCTGCAGCATCCCGTGGTGCTCGCGCAGCCCGAGGCGCCCGCCAGCCGTTGCTTTGCCGCGCTTGCAACTGCGATGGAAGAACTCTGCGCCCGCGAGCCCACCACGTCTTTCGGCGAGCACTTGCGCGCTCGGGTGCCGGAGACCAACGTCGACCTGACCCGCGCGGCGATGGAACTGCTGAAAACCCCGGAATCCGAGCTGCAGATGGCGCGGCCGGCCAACCTCGCCGAACTGAACCGGCAATTCGTCGATTGCATCCAGGGCGCGAAGGGGTCCCCGGAGGAACTGGTAGCAGCGATCAAGCCGATCATCGATGCCTTCGTCGCGCGCTTCCAGTGCTTCCCCATCGACATGCGCGAGGCGATCTACCGTTACCTCGAGATGTCGGACCTCCCGGATCAGGAGATCCGCAACCAGGTGATGCTGCTCGAGCAACTCTACGAGAAACGCTACCAGCGCCCTCTGATGGACAAGGAAGACAGCCTCTTCCGGCTCCTGAACCAGGTGCGTCATTCCGAGCCGGAGTTCGCCGATGCGATCTCGCGGTTGCAGCGCAACTACGAGCGCCAGTTCAGCCCCGGCCCGCAGGAAGCGCTAGGCTGGCTGATGCACCGCCTGCGCCAGCCCGGCGTGCGCGAGGACGATTTCGTGGATTGCATCGAGACCCTGCGCCACGCTTTCGCCGAGAACTTCGGCCGCAGCTACACCGTGCCCGACCTCGAGCTCCGCGCGAAAGCGAACGAACTGATCGGCGGCATTCTGGAGCGCGAGACCTCGCGACAGGCCACCCTTGCGGTGATCGCGAGCGAGATCGAGCAGTCGTCTTCTGCACAGGAGCGCCTGCAGCAGTTCCTGGACGAGCTGGAGTAGGCAAGTGTCGCGCTCCCGGCCCGTCTGGACGGGGTTATGGTTCGTTCTGCTGGTGGTGTTGTCACTCCCTGTGCACGCCGAAGGTGATCACGTCCTCGGGGTCGAGTGGTTCGCCGACAAGACCGGAACGCTGCAGATCCACGACGTACAGAGTGCACCCTTCGAGCCCCGTACATTCCCGATGGTCGAAGGCTTCAGCGATGCCACCTACTGGCTGCGGGTGCGTGTGCGGGCCGATGGCGGTGGGCCGGTGCACCTGCGGGTGGGGCCGAATTTCCTGGACGAGGTCCTGCTCTACGAACCTGACCCGGCGCAGCCCGGCAACTGGCGTACGCAGACGCTGGGTGATCGACAGCCTTTCCTGCAGCGCTCTGTGCTGACGGTCGTTCCCACCTTCCTCCTCCGGCCGCAGGAACCGGAGGAGACGGTTTACATACAGGTGCGCAGCACCAGCACGATCATTCTCATCGCCGACGCGCTGGTGCCCTCGGAGACGGCCGCGAGCGACATCCGTCTTCATGCGACAACGGTTATCGTCGCGCTTGTGATGCTGACGATGCTCGCCTGGGCGCTGGGCACCTGGGTGGAAGAACGGGATCCGGTGCTGGTCGCCTTCGTGTTCGTGCAGCTCGTGTATTCCCTGCAGGTGCTGGCGATGGGCGGGTTCCTGCCGCCGCTGGTCCCTGCATCCATGCCGTGGCTGGCCGACGCGGGCTTGAATTTCCTCACCGTACTCGCGAGTTTTTCACTGCTCGTCCTGAACCGTGCATTGCTGAAACCCTGCGGTTTGCCCCGCTGGGGATCTCTCGGCATAGACGGGACGCTGCTGGTGTTGCTGCCTGTGACGCTGGTTTTGCTTGCGGCCGGACAGGCGCGGTTGGCGCTTCAGATCAGCGCCATCGCGATGTTCCTGATCGTGATCGTCTCGCCGCTGCTGGTTCTTGTCGCGCGGGACGATCCGCCTCCGGGACGGAAGATCCTGTTTGCCGTGCTGATCTTGCAGGGCCTGGTTATGGTGGCCTCTCGCCTTGTGGTGGTCGGCGTGCTGGAAGGGCCGTTCCGCAGTTTCGCCGGGCTGCGCGCGCTCGGCTTCGGTCAGGGCGTCATCAGCAGCGTGCTGCTGGCGATCTACCTTCTGCTGCGCCAGCGTGAGTTGCGCCGTCGCGCCCGTGAAGCCGAAAGCGCAGTGCGCGACCATGCCGCACGCATCGAGGCCATGCACGAAGAACTGGAGCGGCGCGCGGTCCAGGCGGAAGCGGGCAATCGTGCCAAGACCGCCTTTCTGGCGATCATGGGTCATGAGTTCCGCACGCCGCTGAATGCGATCACGGGTTATGCCGAGGCCTTGCTGTCTGGATTGGCGGAGCCAAGGCAGCGCGAACTGCTGGGCCGACAGGTTGCTGCCGCACGCGGCTTGCAGAGCATGATTGACGACGTGCTGGACCTGGCGCGTGCCTCGGCCGAGGGCACGCCTGCCGGTCGCGACTTCTCACCCGCGCTGTTGCTCGCCGAGCTGCGCGAGCGCGCACGGGAGCGATGTCAGGCAAAAGAGCTCGCCCTCGTGGTGGAACTCGACCCTCACCTCCCTGCTTCGGTCCACGGCGATCAGGCGCGGATTGCACGCGTGCTCTGGCACTACGTCGACAACGCCATCAAGTTCACGCGGCGCGGCAGTATCACGCTCGCGGCGAAGCGTTTGCCGTGTGTCGCCGGACGGCTGTCTGTGCGTTTCGAGGTGCGTGACACCGGGCCTGGCGTCGAGGCACAACTGCGTGAGCGCCTCTTCGTCACGCTGAATCCCCACGAGGAATATCTCAGCCGACAGGCGGGTGGCGCGGGGCTTGGCCTTGCTCTGGCGCGCCAGCTCGCGGACGCCATGGACGGCGAGGCCGGCTGCGAGAGTGAGCCCGGGCGGGGCAGCGTGTTCTGGCTCGCCGTGCCCCTCGAGCCCGCGCAGGGCGATGTGGTCGTGATCGAGCCGATACCGACGCAGGGCGCGGCATCACCGTTGCCCGATGTCGCAGCCGAGTACCCGATGCCCGAGCTCCCCGACGTGCTTGCCGAGATCGGTGCATTGCTCGGTGCTGACGATATGCGCGCCGTCCGCCGTTTCGCCGAGCTGGAGTTGGTGCTCGCACGCGCGCTGCCTGCGGAGCAGATGGGTCGGTTGCGCGCGCAAATCGAGTCTTTCGATTTCGAGGCGGCGTCTGTGACGCTGGGGTCAATCGCCGTTCCGCGCGGCTGAGGTGGCTCCGGAGCGCGCCAGTCTCAGTCCCCGAAGACCACCCCGAAAACATCCTCGTAACGTCCCGCGAAGTGCACCGTGAGCCCCTCGCGCAGGTAGTCGGGAAGTTCGTTGAAGTCCTTGCGGTTTGCCTCCGGCAGCACCAGTTCGCGGATGCCGACGCGCCGCGCGGCGATCACTTTTTCGCGGATGCCGCCGACGGGAAGCACCAGACCGGTGAGCGTGAGTTCGCCGGTCATGGCGAGAGGCCGGGAGATGCGACGGTTGCGCGCCAGCGAGAGCAGCGCCGTCGCCATGGTGATGCCCGCGCTTGGGCCGTCCTTGGGCGTGGCGCCTTCCGGCACGTGCAGATGTACCAGCGATTCGTCGAAGAACTTGGGCTCTGCGCCGTACTGCGCGAGGTGTGACATCGCGTAGCTGTAGGCGATCTCGGCGGATTCGCGCATCACCTCGCCCAACTTGCCCGTCTGCTTGAACCCCCGGTTCAGTGAGTGCACGCGCGTGGCTTCCACCGGCAGCGTGGCGCCGCCCATCGAGGTCCACGCAAGGCCCGTTACAACGCCTACGCCTCGCTGGGGTTTTTCCTTGCTGAAGATGGGTGCGCCGAGCATCTGCTCGACTTCGGGCCTGCCGATCGAGAGCTTCGCCTTCGGGTTTTCCACCAGCTTCACCACGCTTTTGCGCACCAGCCCGGAGAGTTTCTTCTCGAGGTTGCGCACGCCCGCCTCGCGGGCGTAGCCCTCGATCACATGGCGCAGTGCGGCATCGCTGATCTTCAGCGTTGCGGGTTTCACACCGGCGCGCTCGAGGAGCCGCGGCCAGAGGTGGTTCTTCGCGATCGCGAGTTTTTCCTCGGCGATGTAGCCCGCGAGGCGGATCACCTCCATGCGGTCGAGCAGCGGACCGGGGATGGTGTCCAACTGGTTCGCGGTGCACACGAACAGCACCTTTGAAAGGTCCACGCGCAGATCGAGGTAGTGGTCGAGGAACTCGGCGTTCTGTTCCGGATCCAGCGCTTCCAGAAGCGCCGAGGCAGGATCGCCCTGATAGCTCGCGCCGATCTTGTCGATCTCGTCCAGCATGATCACGGGGTTCGCGACCTTCACCTGCTTGAGTGCCTGCACGAACTTGCCGGGCATCGCGCCGATGTAGGTGCGGCGGTGGCCCTTGATCTCGGCCTCGTCGCGCATGCCGCCTAGCGAAAAGCGGTAGAACTCGCGGCCCAGCGCGTTGGCGATGGAGCGGCCGATGGAGGTCTTGCCCACGCCGGGCGGGCCCGCCAGCAGGATGATCGAGCCGCTGATCTCGCCTTTCCACGCGCCCACGGCGATGAACTCGAGGATGCGCTCCTTCACGTCTTCGAGGCCGTCGTGCTCTTTTGCGAGCACGGCGCGCGCGTGGCCGAGGTCGAGCTTGTCGGTGGAGTGGATGCCCCAGGGCACCGAGGTGGCCCAGTCGAGGTAATTGCGCGTCACGCCGTATTCGGGCGAGCCGGTCTCGAGCACGGAGAGTTTTTCCAGTTCATCCTTGATGCGCTCGGCCACCACGGCGGGGGGCTTCAGGGCGGCCATGCGCGCCTCGAATTTCTCGGCATCGGCGCTGCGGTCGTCTTTGGAGAGCCCCAGTTCCTGCTTGATGACCTTGAGCTGTTCGCGCAGGAAGAACTCCCGCTGGCGCTCGCTCACGGTCTCGTTCACTTGCGTGCTGATCTTGTCCTGCAGGCGCGCGACTTCGATTTCCTTTTTGAGCAGCGGCAGCACGATACGCATGCGCTCGAGCACATCGAGCGTTTCCAGCACGTCCTGCAACTGCCGGCCCTTGGCGCTGGTGAGCGTGGCGGCGAAGTCGGTGAGAGGAGAGGGATCTTCCGGGCTGAAGCGTGCGAGGTAGTGCTTCAGTTCCTCGTTGTAGAGCGGGTTCAGCGGCACCAGTTCCTTGATGGCACCCACCAGTGCCAGCGCGTAAGCGCGCGTCTCGTCGTCTTTCTTGAGATAGGTGCGCGGGTGCTCGACCTGCACCACGAAGGGCGGCTTGCGGTTGATCCAGCGCTTGATCTTGATCCGCCCCAGACCCTGCGAGATGAACTGCACGCGGCGCCCGTCGCCCGAGGCGTTCAGCAGGCGCACGGAGCAGCCGATCAAGGGAATGTCCTCGGCGCGGATCGAGTTGAGATCCTGCGAGTCGACGAAAAACAGCCCCATGACCTTGTGCTCGGTCTCGGCGACGCGCTGTATCGTCTGCCCCCAGGTTTCCGCGTCGGCCATCATCGGCTGGATCTGCGCGGGCATGAAGGGGCGCGTCGTCACGGGCATGAGGTAGAGGATGTCCGGGAGCGTCTGCTCCGGGATCACCAGGCTGGTGCCGGTGATGACGGTCTCGTCCGTGTCGGGATTCGGGTTCTCGGACTCTGCCATGGAGTGTCTCCGTTGCGGACATCCGGGATATGGGGCCTCGTGTAGACTACTTCAACGTCAGCCCGTTGCCCAAGGAAGCCCGATGCAGTGTCTCGTCACCGGTGGCACCGGTTTCATCGGCAAGGCGCTCTGCCAGCGTCTGGCAGCAGCAGGCGCGGGGCTCACGGTGCTCAGTCGTGATCCCGCAAATGCAACCCGTCTTCTGCCTCCCGGCACCAGATGCATCGCCTCGCTTGCGGAATTGGGTCCGCAGGATGCCTTCGATGCCGTCATCAATCTTGCAGGCGAGCCCATCGCCGCCGCGCGCTGGAGCCCCGCACGCAAAGAGCTGCTAGCGGCGAGCCGCATCGGAATCACGCGCGACCTGGTGGCCTGGATGGAGCGTGCCGAGCGCCGCCCGGCCGTGTTGCTGAGCGCCTCTGCGATCGGTTTCTACGGCGATCAGGGCGATACCTTGCTAATGGAGGAGAGTCTCCCGCGCCGCGAGTACCAGCACGAACTCTGCCGTGGCTGGGAAGAGGCCGCGCTGCAGGCGCAGCCACTTGGCGTGCGCACGGTGGTGCTGCGCATAGGGCTCGTGATCGGGCGCGATGGCGGCTTCCTGCAGCGCATGCTGCCGCCTTTCCGCATGGGTCTTGGTGGACCCGTGGGGAACGGGCGTCAATGGATGAGCTGGGTGCACCGTGACGATGTGCTGGCCATGATCGCGTGGCTGCTGGAGCGCGAGGATCTGCAGGGTGTGTTCAACGCGACCGCGCCTTCGCCCGTGAGCTCGCGCGGGTTTGCCCGGGCTCTCGGGGAGGTTCTCCACCGTCCGGCCGTGCTTCCCTTGCCGTCGTTGGTGCTGAAGCTCGCGTTCGGGGAAATGTCGACGCTGCTGCTCACCGGGCAGCGTGTGTTGCCGGCACGCGCAGAGCGTGAGGGCTACCGCTTCCGCTTCTCGGATATCCGCTCGGCGCTCGAAGAGGCTGTGGGCGGCTAGCTGGGGTTCAACGGGTGCCGAAGACCACCATGGTCTTGCCCTTCACGTGCACCAGCCCCTGGTCTTCCAGGGTTTTCAATACGCGCCCGACCATCTCGCGCGAGCAGCCCACGATGCGCCCTATCTCCTGGCGCGTGATCTTGATCTGCATGCCGTCAGGATGGGTCATGGCATCGGGTTGCTTGCAGAGATCAAGCAGCGTGCGCGCCACGCGGCCCGTCACATCGAGGAAGGCGAGGTCCCCGACCTTGCGCGTGGTAGAGCGCAGGCGATCCGCCATCTGGCTGCCCAGCTCGAAGAGGATCTCGGGGTGGCGCTCGCTGATCTCGCGGAATCTGCCGTAATTGATCTCGGCCACGTGGCACTCGGTCTTGGCGCGCACCCAGGCGCTGCGCCGCTCCTCGGGCTTGAACAGGCCCATTTCGCCGAAGAAATCGCCCGGGTTCAGATAGGCGACGATCATCTCCTTGCCCTCGTCGTCCTCGATCAGCACGGTGACCGATCCCTTGATGATGTAGAACAGGCTGTCGCCCTGGTCTCCGGCGTAGATGATGGTGCTGCGCGCCGGGAAACGCCGGCGGTTGCAGTGCGCGAGGAAGGCGTCGAGATTGCGGACGCGGGGAGCGAGGGTCATCGAGAGCACGGGCTGCACCTCGGGGTCTGGCAGTGAAGCAGTGCGTCAATCATAGCCCGCGAAGCGGCTCTGGCCACACTGCGTGCGTGCAGCCCCTGACGGGATCGCCCCGGCTGCGGGCCGAATTGTTAAGCTCGGCACGCAATTTCCGGGACCAACGGGCGGAGTACACATGCAGGCGACGGTGAGCTGGCTGGACGGGCGGGCATTCGTGGGTGAGTCGGGCAGCGGCCACGCGGTGGTCATGGACGGTGCTCCGGAGGCCGGCGGCCGCAACATCGGCATCAGGCCCATGGAGATGCTCCTGATCGGCGTGGGCGGTTGCTCGGCCTTCGATGTGGTGAGCATCCTCGAGAAGGCCCGTCAGAAGGTCACGGACTGCCGGGTCGAGCTCAATGCCGAGCGCGCCGATGCCATTCCCGCGGTGTTCACGAAGATCCACCTGCAGTTCAAGATCTCTGGCACGGATCTGAACGTGCAGCAGGTGGAGCGGGCGGTGAAGCTCTCGGCAGAAAAGTACTGCTCGGCCTCGATCATGTTGCGGGGCGCCGGGGTGGAGGTCACCCACGGCTTCGATATCGTCTGAGGCTCAGATGCGGTAGGTGCTCTCTGTCATCAGCCGCGACATCAGGCGCATCACTTCCTTCACCTGCGGTGGCAGTTCGGTGCCGCCGGCCTCGAGTGCCTGGCGGCCATGTCGCTCCTCGTCCTCGATCATCTTCTGCAGGATCGCGCGGCTGCGGGCGTCTTCTTCCGGCAGCCGCTCGAGGTGATCGCGCAGGTGTCGGCAGACCTGCTCTTCGGTGGCTGCCACGAAGCCCAGGCTCCAGCGGTCACCGAGCGCGCCCGCGAGCGCGCCCATGCCGAAAGACATCGCGTAGAAGAGCGGATTGAGGTGGCTTGTGTGGCTGCCGAGTTCTGCCACGCGCTCTTCGCACCAGGCGAGATGATCGATCTCCTCACCCGCGGCCTGCTGCATGTCGCCGCGTACGCCCGCCTCGCGCGCGGTGAGGGCCTGACCCTGGTAGAGCGCCTGCGCACAGACCTCGCCCGTGTGGTTGATGCGCATCAGGCCCGCGGCATGACGCCGTGCGGCCTCGCCCAGTGCGGGCGCCGGTTCGGTGCGCGCGGGGCTCTCGCGCGCCGGCGCGGGCGCCTCCCCCGTGGCGGAGCGGCGGGCACGGTCCAGACCGATGACCAGATGGTCGAGCAAAGAAAACTGGCGTGTCATGGGCGTCTGCGGCTCCTCTGCCGGCATTCTAGCCGCGCGCTGGAGTGCCCGGGTACGGTCTCCGGGCCGTGCGCGCTATGATCGACCGCGTTTACCCCCCGGGCGCCGATCCGGATCCCGTCTTCCCCTGCGCCGCGAGCCTTCCGGAGGGCCATGCACGTGTCTGAACCTGCCGCGACCGCCGAGGATTTCCAGGATCTCTGCCTGCTGGTGCGCTCGCGCGTGCCCATCATCGTGCTCGAGACCCACGACGAGAGCCGAGCGCTCGAGATGCTCACCCGTCTCGCGGTGAAAGAGACCCTGCCGTTGTTCAACTGGTCCGCGACCGAGGGCCTGCAGCAACTGGGTTTCGGTGCCGGCATGCCCGGTGCCGAAGAGGATCTCGCCGATCCCGAGCCGATGCTGGTCAGCATCAAGAAACGGCGCGAGCCGGGGGTTTACGTCCTCTGCGATCTCCATCCCTGGCTGAAGGAGCCGCGGGTGGTTCGGCTGCTGAAGGACGTGGCGCTGCGCTATCGCGAGGTCGGGCACACGGTGGTGCTGCTCAGCCACCGGCTCGAGATCCCGCCGGAGCTCGCGCGCCTTGTCGCGCGCGTGGAGATGAGCCTCCCGGACGAGGAGGAAATCATGGCCATCGTCCGCGAGGAAGCGCGGAGCTGGCAGGAGGCCAACAGCGGCCGCAAGGTCAAAACCGATTCGCGCACGCTGGCGCAGCTCATGCGCAGCCTTCGCGGCCTCACGCACGCTGACTGCCGGCGCTTGATTCGCGGCGCGATCTTCGACGACGGCAGCATCGCGGATTCCGACCTGCCGGAGCTCAATCGCGCCAGATTCGAACTGATGAACCTCGATGGCGTGCTGAGTTACGAGTACCGCACGGCGCAGTTCGCTGATGTGGCGGGCATGCGCAACCTGCGCGCCTGGCTCGACAAACGGCGCGATGCCGTCACAGCCACGACCGCCGCCGGCGGACTCGATCCGCCCAAGGGTCTACTGCTGCTCGGCGTACAGGGCGCTGGCAAAAGCCTCACGGCGCGCGCTGTGGCGGGTGCCTGGAGCATGCCGCTGCTCAGGCTCGACATGGCGGCGCTCTACAACAAGTTCATCGGCGAGACCGAACGCAATCTGCGCGAATCGCTCCGGGCGGCTGAACTCATGGCGCCCTGCGTGCTCTGGATGGACGAGATCGAGAAAGGCCTCGCCGGGGGTGACAGCGACGAGGGCACCTCACGGCGCGTACTGGGCAGCCTGCTCACCTGGATGGCGGATCAGCGCGGTGGCGTGTTCGTCGTGGCCACCGCGAACGATGTGTCGGCGCTGCCGCCGGAGTTGCTGCGCAAGGGGCGCTTCGACGAGATCTTCTTCGTCGACCTGCCCGATGAGGCCGCGCGTGCCGAGGTTTTCCGCATACACTTGCGCCGTCGCGGGATCGCGCCTGCGGGCATCGATCCCGTCGCGCTGGCGAAGCTCTCCGAGGGCTATTCCGGCGCCGAGATCGAGCAGGTGGTGGTGAGCGCGCTCTACCGCGCCGCGGCAGACAAGACAGCGCTCGACACCGCCCACCTCGAGACCGAGATCCGCGCCACCGTGCCGCTCTCGGTGACCATGGCCGAAAAAATCGACGCGCTGCGTGCCTGGGCCGAGGGCCGCACCGTGCCCGCCAACTGATCCACGACCACGCCGGAGATTTCCATGCACGCACAGGCGCAGCACGAGCCTTTCGCGTTTTCCGCTCCGCAGAAGATGTATCTGTGGCTGGCGATGATCTTCGTCTCCTCGTTGCTGGTGGCGGATATCGTGGGCGTGAAGCTCTTCCGCATCCCGTTGCCCTTCACGGTGTTCGGCTTCGATGCCATCGAGCACACCTGCGGGATGCTTACCTTCCCCATCACTTTCCTGCTCACCGATCTCGTGAACGAGTACTACGGCCCGCGTGCGGCACGCCGTCTGACCTACATCGGTTTTGCGGCCGCGACCTATGTGTTCATCATCCTGAACATCGCGCAGGCGCTGCCGTATCTGGATGCGCCCTACAACGTGAGTCCGGAGTCCTTCAACTCTATCTTTGGCTCGGCGAAGATCATGTACGTGGCCTCGCTCAGCGCCTACCTGGTCGGGCAACTGAGCGATATCGCGATCTTCGGCATGCTGAAGCGCGCCACCGGTGACCGCCTGATCTGGCTGCGTGCCACGGGCAGCACGCTGATCTCGCAGTTCATCGATTCGTTCATCGTGAGCTATCTCGCCTTCAGCCTGGGCCGGCAGATCTTTCCCGATCCGGCCAGCCCCGCCGCGCCGCTCGCGGCCATCCCGGCCATCGCTGTGACGGGTTATGCGCTCAAGTTCGTGCTCGCCATCGCGATAACGCCGCTCATCTACCTCGGGCGCCGGATGATGCAGCGCTATGTGATAACGCATCCGGGGTGATCCGCGGGAAAATGGGGTCAGACCCCATTTTTGCTGAGACCCCATTTTTGCTGCGATCGGGGGAAATTGGGGTCAGACCCCATTTATCTGGCGATAAACAGGGTCAGACCCCAATTTCGAGAGACTCCAATTTCGTGCGCGTTCGGGAGGTCTTGTGCTGAGTCTGCAGGTGCTGTCGGATCGCGCGGAAATCGGTGACGTGCTCGTGCGTGAGGCTAGCGC
>JBILEG010000183.1:0-6773 GCA_044352225.1 Pseudomonadales bacterium
GATCTGGACTTCAAGTCCCTAGTGCGCGACGCCATCGCCTCCCGTGCGAACGCAAGCGGTGGCGCGGGTATGCAGCGTACCAACGCGGGGCATGTCTCCCTTGAAGGACCTGAGGCACCGGGTTCTCTCCTTTACCGGGTGCCCATGCAGCCCTCCCTCGACGGGAACACCGTCGACGAGAACATCGAGATGGCCAACTTCTCGCGCAACTCGCTCGATTTCCAGGCCAGCCTGACTTTCCTCCAATCCAGCCTGCGCGGACTGAAAACCGCGCTTCGAGGTGAGTGATGTCCATCAACGCCATTTTCGACGTGGCCGGCAGCGCGATGAGCGCGCAGAGCATCCGGCTGAACACGGTCGCGAGCAACCTCGCGAACGCTCAGTCGGCGAGCAGCAGCATCGGGCAGACCTACCGGGCACGTCACCCGGTGTTCGCGCCGATCCAGGAGTCCGCGATGAACGGGATGAGCGGCGCCGGGCCGGAAGACGAGGCATCCGCCGGCGTGCAGGTGCTGGGAGTGGTCGAAAGCGATGCGCCGCTCCAGCCCCGCTACGAGCCGCATCACCCGCTCGCCGACGACAAGGGCTACGTCTACTACCCGAACGTCAACGTCGTAGAGGAGATGGCCGACATGATCTCGGCCTCCCGCTCATTCCAGATCAACGTCCAGATCGCCGAAGCCGCCAAGACGCTCTCGCAGCGCGTCCTGGCGCTCGGACAGTAAAGGCCCCGGGGAGGAGAGCCAGCATGCAGGAAATCAACGGATTCAAAGTGAGCGACAGCGTCTTCGAGTCGCTGTCTTTCAAGCCGGAGGCGCCCAAGAAAGGCGACGCTCTGGAGCGGGGAGACTTCCTCGAGCTGATGATCGCGCAGTTGAAGAACCAGGATCCGCTCAGCCCGGAGAAAGGGTCCGAGTTTGTGGCCCAACTCGCACAGTTCAGCACGGTCGAGGGCGTTCAGGAACTGAACACCAGCTTCCAGAGCATGGCCAGCGGCCTCAAGTCCAGCCAGGCACTGCAGGCCTCGGCTCTCGTGGGCCACACGGTCTTCGTGGATTCGCCCACCGCGCGCCTCGGCAGCTCGGGCGAGATCCTCGGCTCGGTCGGCGTCGAGAAGCCCACGGACGACACGCTCATCAACATCTACGACTCCCGCGGTCTGCTCGTCCGGCAGGAACTGCTGGGACCGCAGGATCCCGGCGAGATCAGGTTCGCATGGGACGGTCGCACCGATGCCGGCGAATCCCTGCCTCCCGGGGTTTACCGCTTCGAGGCGATCGGCCGCGTCGACGGCGAGAACGTGGGCCTGAAGACCACACTCGGTGCCAACGTGAACAGCGTGACCATCGGTGCCGGCGGAGAGTTGATGCTGAACGTCGATGGCGTCGGGCCGAAGCAGGTGTCCGACGTCAAGGAAATCCTCTGACCTCCAACCCTTTGATTTCATCCAGTTACCCCCAGGAGACACACCATGTCCTTCACAACCGGCTTGAGCGGACTTCGCGCCGCCACTTCCGACCTCAACATCACGGCGAACAACATCGCCAACGCGAGCACCACGGGATTCAAGCAGTCCCGTGCAGAGTTCAATGACGTGTACACGGCAAGCCTTGCCGAATCCGGCGGCCGGACCATCGGTTCCGGCGTGGGGCTGAGCAAGGTGGCGCAGCAGTTCACCCAGGGCACCATCTCCAACACCCGTCGCCCGCTGGATCTGGCGATCAACGGTCGGGGTTTCTTCGTGCTCGACAACGACGGCGCCCGCAGCTACAGCCGCTCCGGTGTCTTCGGCATCGACAAGGAAGGCGTGATCCGCAGCAACTCGGGTGCCGCGCTGGTGGGCTACGCCGCTGATGAAGAGGGCAACATCGACGTGGGCAACGAGAGGACGCTTCGTATCGAGGCCTTCAACCTGCCGCCGGCCCGCACCTCGGACGTCAAACTGAGCTTCAACCTGGACGCCACGAAGGCAGCGCCAGACCCGGTGCAGTTCCCCACTTTTGATCCGGCCGACCAGCGCACGTTCACCCATGCGTCCTCGCTGACGGTCTATGACTCTGAAGGTATTCCCCACGTCGCCACTCTCTATTACCGCAAGGACCAGCCGGATTCGAACCTTGAATCGGGCCTGAACAACGATTGGTTCGTCTGGGTGTCCATCGACGGCACTCTGGTAAACCGTAATCCGGCCAATTCCGGCAGCACGCCCTCTGCGGTTGCACCGCTGGATCCCAACGGCGATGACACGGCCTTCCGGATTTCCTTCAACACCGACGGTTCGCTGGATAACACCCCGCCCGCGGGCTTCACCACAGAACTGGTGATCGACGATTGGGTTCCGGCTCAGCAGATCCAGAGTGGGCTCGACTCCAACGCCGAGCCGGATGGTCCTAATGGAGGTGCGGCGACACCCGTATTCAACGGCGCCGTCGACATCGGCTTCTCGGATTTCAAGATCGACATCGCGGGCTCTACGCAGTTCGGTGATGACTTCAACCTCGCCTCGCTGCGTCAGGACGGTTACGGCCCTGGCCAGTTGGTGGGAACCGAGGTGGCAGAGAACGGCACGATCTTCGCCCGCTACACCAACGGCCAATCGCTGGTGCTCGGACAGGTTCTGCTCGCGGATTTCCCGAACCAGCAGGGCCTGACCCCGATCGGCGGCTCCGAGTGGAGCGAGTCCTTCGTGTCCGGCCAGCCGATTCCCGGGATCGCGGGCGCGGGTGCCTTCGGTTTGCTGAAGTCGGGAGCCCTCGAGGATTCCAATGTGGATCTCTCCGAGGAACTGGTCGACCTGATCGTGGCGCAGCGCAACTTCCAGGCGAATGCCAAGACCATCGAGACCAACACGGCGATCACGCAGACCGTGATCAACCTGCGCTCCTGATCCTGAGAGCACGGCGGGTGGCCTGAGCGCCACCCGCCCTCGCAAGCCAACCGGGGAACACCATGGACAAGGCTCTCTACACCAGCATGACGGGCGCGAAGAACAACACACTCTCGCAGGCGATCCATGCCAACAATCTCGCGAACGTGGGCACCGACGGTTTCCGCAGGGATTTCGTCGCGGCACGGAGCATGGGTATCTGGTACGGCGACGGGTTGCCCACGCGGGCACACGCGCTGACCGAGAACCCGGCAACGGATTTCGAGATCGGCACGATGCGCCAGACCGGTCGCGATCTCGATGTCGCGGTGCGCGGTCGCGGATGGATCGCCGTCGTGGCGCCCGATGGCCGCGAGGCTTACACGCGCGCCGGCAGCCTGCAGATCACGGCGCTCGGGCAGTTGCAGACCGGCAACGGTTTGCCGGTGGTCGGCAACGGTGGCCCGATTGCGGTACCCAACTCCCAGAAAGTAGAGATCGGCGGTGACGGCACCATCACCGCGCGCCCCCTGGGGCAGGGATCCGAGGCACTCGTTCAGGTCGATCGTATCCGGCTCGTGGATCCCCCGGAGGATCAGTTGGAGAAAGGCGCCGACGGGTTGATGTACCTGAAGGACGGCAGTCGCGCGCCCGTGGCGCCCAATGCCGAACTCGCTTCCGGATTTCTCGAGGGCAGCAACGTGAATGCGGTCGAGGCACTCACCGAATTGCTGTCGCTCGCGCGGCAGTACGAGACGCAGGTCAAGCTCATGAAGAATGTCGATGAGAACAGCCAGGCAGCGGCACGGCTGTTGCAAGTTTCGTGATGCGCGTCAGCGCAACATCAGGGAGTAGACGCACATGATGAACGCACTGTGGGTGAGCAAGACGGGCCTGAGCGCCCAGGACACCCAACTGTCCACCATCTCGAACAACCTCGCCAACGTCGCGACCGTCGGTTTCAAGCGCGACCGCGTGAACTTCGAGGATCTGCTCTACCAGATCCGCCGTCAGCCCGGCGCACAGTCCTCCGAGAACAACCAGCTCCCCTCCGGCCTCCAGATCGGTACCGGTGTGCGCGTGGTCTCGACGCAGAAGGAGTTCACCGAAGGCAGCCTGCAGGTCACCGACAATTCGCTTGACGTCGCCATCAACGGCCGCGGCTTCTTCGAAGTGCTGATGCCCGACGGCACCACCGCCTACACCCGCAATGGTCAGTTCCACCTGAGCCGTGATGGTGAGGTCGTGAACGCTGACGGTCTGGTGATCCAGCCTGCGATCACCGTGCCGCCCGGCACGCGCTCGCTCACCATCGGCAAGGACGGCACGGTGAGCGTCGTCCTTCCCGGTGAATCGGTGGCGCAGCAGGTCGGCCAGATCACCACCACGGATTTCATCAACCCCGCTGGCCTCGAGGCGATCGGTGGCAACCTCTTCATCGAGAGCACTGCCTCGGGCAGCCCTACCAATGGCACGCCCGGCCTCGATGGTCTCGGCACCCTCGCTCAGGGATCGCTGGAGAACTCCAACGTCGAAGTGGTGGAAGAACTCGTGAACATGATCACCACTCAGCGGGCCTACGAGATGAACGCCAAAGTCATCTCCACCAGCGACCAGATGCTCGGCTACATCACGCAGAACCTGTGACAGGAGCCACCCTCATGACGCGATTGCTGCGACTCGTTTCGTGCGTGCTCCTGCCCGGGTGCTTCCTCACCCTGGCCGGCTGCGCGCGGCTTCCCGTCGAGGAATCCCCCGGGGATCCCGACTACGCGCCGCTGTCGGCCACCTCGCCGGTGCCGGATTTCCGCAACCAGGGTGGCATCGGTTATGCGCGCTTCGGGAACTCGCTCTTTTCGGATCGTCGCGCCGCGGATGTGGGCGACATCATCACTGTACGTCTCGCCGAGCGCACACAGGCCAGCAAGGACGCAGGCACACAGATCACCAAGGACCAGGACATCCAGATGAACGAGGCGACGATCCTCGGTGACAGCGTCGGGCTCGGTGACCACAGTCTGGGCACGAACATCACCCAGAACCGCGATTTCCAGGGCCAGTCCGAGAGCTCGCAGAGCAACAGCCTTACCGGCTCGATCGCCGTGAATGTGATCGAGGTGCTGCCGAACGGGCTGCTGCGCGTGCGCGGCGAAAAATGGCTTCAGCTGAACCGCGGCAGCGAATTCATCCGCCTGACGGGGATGCTCCGCCAGGAAGACATCACGCCCGACAACTCGGTTGCCTCGACCAAGCTCGCGGATGTGCGCATCAGCTACAGCGGCACCGGTGAGTTTGCTGCCGCCAACAACATGGGCTGGCTCGGCAAGTTCTTCAACAGCGGATGGTGGCCCCTGTGAACACACGAAGCCTGTTCCGCGCCGTATCGTTGTCATTGCTCGCCGCGCTCGCGCTCTGCGCACCGGCACAGGCCGAACGCCTGAAGGATCTCACTACGCTCGCCGGTGTGCGCAGCAACCACCTGATCGGCTACGGACTCGTCGTCGGCCTCGACGGCACCGGAGACCAGACCACGCAGGCGCCGTTCACTTCGCAGTCCTTCCTCAGCATGCTGCGGCAGTTCGGCATCGCGTTGCCCGAGGGCGTACGGCTGCAGCTGAAGAACGTGGCCGCCGTATCGGTGCACGGATCCCTGCCGCCGTTTTCCAAGCCGGGGCAAACCGTCGATATCACCGTCTCTTCACTCGCGAATGCGAAGAGCCTCCGCGGCGGCACGCTGCTGCTGACACCGCTGAAAGGCGTGGATGGACAGGTCTATGCGATGGCGCAAGGCGATCTCGTCGTGGGCGGTTTCGGCGCCGAGGGCGGCGACGGCTCCAGGATCACCGTGAATGTGCCGAGCGTCGGCCGTATCGCGGGTGGTGCCATCGTGGAGCGCGGCGTGGAGACATCCTTCACCCAGGAGCCCAACCTGACGTTCAACCTCCTGCGTCCGGATTTCACCACCGCCATGCGCATTGCGCAGCGCGTGAACGAGATGCTGGGCGGCAACGTCGCCTCGGCGCTGGACGCAGGCTCGGTGCACGTACGCGCGCCGGAGAACATCGATCAGCGCGTATCGTTCATGTCGATGCTGGAGAACATCGAGGTGGATCCGGGCGAGGCGCCTGCGCGCGTGGTCATCAACTCCCGCACGGGCACCATCGTCGTCGGCAACCACGTCACGGTGGAGCCCGTGGCCGTCACGCACGGCAGCCTCACGGTGGTCGTGACCGAGAACACCCAGGTGAGCCAGCCCGGCCCGCTGGGAGGGCAGGGCCAGACCGTCGTCACGCCGCAGTCGCAGATCGACGTGAAGCAGGGCAATAACCGGATGTGGCAGTTCGATGCGATCAGCACGCTCGACGATCTGGTGCAGGCCGTGAACCAGGTGGGCGCCGCTCCCGGTGACTTGATGGCGATCCTCGAGGCGCTCAAGCAATCCGGCGCACTGCGCGCCGATCTGATCGTGATCTGAGCACGGCCCGTGGACTACGCCTTCAACGATCTCGGTGGACTGCAGTCCATCAATCGTCTCGCGAAAAAAGATCGCGGCGAAGCGATATCGCAGATCGCGCGGCAGTTCGAGTCCTTCTTCGTGGCGCAGATGATGAAAGGCATGCGCGCGGCGAACGATGTGCTCGCGGCTGACGATCCGTTCCAGACGCAGGAGATGCAGTTCCGTCAGCAGATGCTCGACGAACAACTCGGGCTGTCCTTGTCGCAGGGGCGCGGGCTCGGCCTGGCCGAGGTGTTCGAGCGCGGGCTGAGGAGCCAGTTCGGCATTCCGGAGGATGCGCGTACGGGCCTTGGCGCGGGCACGCCCGGCGAACTCGATGCAAGGCGTGTGGATCGCGCACCGGCCATCGCGCCGTCAGCGCCTGAGTATCCGCCACGCGTTGCGCCCTCC
>JBILEG010000184.1:0-6758 GCA_044352225.1 Pseudomonadales bacterium
GCCTCTGACGACACTGCCCTCACCGACAGCCTGCGCGAGCAGTTCGGCCACGAGATCGGCGAGGCCTACCGCATCACCGAGAAGCAGTCCCGCTACGCCCGCGTCGGCGAGTTGCGCTCAGCCGCCGTTGCTTCCCTTGCTGTGGAAGGCGGCCCGAGCAGCGAGACCGTCTCCAAGGCCTTCGGCAAGCTGGAGAAGAAAATCGTCCGCGAGCGGATCGTGAACGGCAAACCCCGCATCGACGGCCGCGACCTGAACACGGTCCGCCCGATCATGTCCGAGGTGGGCATACTGCCCCGCGTGCACGGCTCGGCGCTCTTCACACGTGGCGAGACGCAGGCGCTCGTGGTCACGACCCTCGGCACCACCCGTGACGCGCAGATCATCGACGCGCTGCACGGCGAGTTCCGCGATTCCTTCATGCTGCACTACAACTTCCCGCCCTACTCGGTGGGTGAGTGTGGCCGGATCGGCGCGCCGGGTCGTCGTGAAGTGGGTCATGGCCGTCTCGCCCGCCGTGGCGTGGCAGCCGTACTGCCCTCGCCCGATGACTTCCCCTACACCATCCGAGTGGTGTCCGAGGTGACCGAGTCGAACGGCTCGAGCTCCATGGCCAGCGTCTGCGGCGCGAGCCTCGCGATGATGGATGCAGGTGTGCCGCTGCGCGCACCGGTTGCCGGCATTGCGATGGGCTTGGTGAAGGAAGGCAACAAGCACGCCGTGATCACCGACATCCTGGGCGACGAGGACCACCTCGGCGACATGGACTTCAAGGTGGCCGGTACCGCCGAGGGCGTCACTGCCCTGCAGATGGACATCAAGATCACCGGCATCAACGAGGAGATCATGGAGTCGGCGCTGGAGAAGGCCCGCGTTGCGCGCCTGCACATCCTCGCCGAGATGAGCCGGGCGATCACCACGCCGCGCACCAGCATCTCCGATCATGCGCCGCAGATCGTCACCATCCGCATCGATCCGGACAAGATCCGCGATGTGATCGGCAAGGGCGGCAGCGTGATCCGCTCCATCACCGAAGAGACCGGCGCTTCCATCGACATCGACGATGACGGCACCGTGCGCATCTACGGCTCGAATGCTGCCTCGCGCGATGCAGCGCTGGCGCGCGTCGAGACCATCACCGCCGAAGCCAAGGTGGGCGAGATCTACACCGGCACCGTCGCACGCATCGTCGACTTCGGTGCGTTCGTGACGATCCTGCCCGGCAAGGATGGCCTGGTGCACATCTCGCAGATCGCCAACCAGCGCATCGAGAACGTCACCGACGTGCTCAGCGAAGGTCAGCAGGTCCGTGTGAAAGTGCTGGATGTCGACCCGCGCGGTCGCATCAAGCTGAGCATCAAGGAAGTGGCCGAGGACGAGGCGCCAGAGGCCAACTGATTCCGCAACTGCGGAACCAAGAAGGGGGCGAAAGCCCCCTTTTTTTATGCGCTCTGTTGCGGCGCCGCCCTGCGTTGGCGTCAGCCGCGCAGCGGCAACCGGAGTTCGAAGCGGCTGCCTTTCCCCCGCGTCGACTGCACCCGCAGGTCGCCGCCCATCAACTGCGCCAGTCCTCGTGCTACAGGCAAACCCAGACCCGCGCCTCCGGTGTGTCGCGCGGAGCTGTCATCAGCCACTTCGAAGACTGTGAACAGCCGTTCGATCTCGTGCTCGTCCATACCCTTGCCGGTGTCGTCAACGCGGTACACGAGCTCACCCCGATCCACCAGCGACCCGAGAACGACCCCGCCGTGTTGGGTGAACTTGAGTGCATTGGACAGCAGGCACACGAGGACGTGCTGCAACCTTGCCCTGTCGCCTGTCTGCAGCCTGGGCACGTCATCCGCCACCTGCAGGGACAGCGTCAGCCCCTGTGTGCGTGCGGCCCCCGAGAACAGCCCGTGCAGGGATGTGATCAGCGCGGCCGGCTCGTAGGGTGCGTCATCCAACTCAAGACGCTGGAGCCCGAGATCGGAGACCGTGAGGATGTCTTCCAGCACCCCCATCAGTCTGCCTGCGGACGTCTCGATGAGATCGAGCAGTGCCTGACCCTCGGCACCCTGCACCGAGTCCCGGAGCAGCCGGCTGAGGCCGAGGATGCCGTTCATGGGCGTGCGCAGTTCGTGGTTCATCATCGAGAGGAACGCGGACTTGCTGCGGCTTGCGGCTTCTGCAGCCCGGCGCGCGCTCTCCAGTTCCTGCTGCAACACGGCCTGAGCAATACGAGTGGCGGCCAGTGCCGCGATGGCCTCGAACACCTGTTGGTGTCGTTCGGTGTAAAACCCCGGCTGACTGTGCTCGCTGTCGATGATGCCGATCACGCGGCCTTCGTGCAGGATGGGCACGGTGAGCTCCGAACTGCGTGCTGCGTCATCCACGATGTAGCGGGGGTCGCGGCTCACGTCCTCAACCCTTTCAGGCTTGCCCGAGCACGCCACACTGCCCACCAAGCCCTTCCCGAGCGGGATCACGATAGGGTCAAGGATGTCGTAGCCCGACGGGTTTTTGGGGCCATGTGCCGCTCGCTGCACGCACGCCTTGCGTGCGTCATCCACCACGTAGATCACGCAGTCCTCGAGGTCGAGCCGCGCGATGGCCTCATGTGCCACTGCCCACAGCACGCCCTCGAGGTCCGACGCACGCGCAAGCGCGAAGGCGAGCCGGGTGAAGGCCTCGACGGCGACCTGGTCCTGCACCGTGCCCGGCGCCTGCGTACGGCCACCTCTCGCGGAGGATTCGCCTCCGCCCGCTCTCCTCCGGAAAAATCTCACACCGACCCGCGCCCCTGGATCAATACGTCCACCACGCCCGGATCTGCGAGCGTGGTCGTGTCGCCCAGGCTCTCGAGTTCGTTCGCCGCCACCTTGCGCAGGATGCGCCTCATGATCTTGCCTGAGCGGGTCTTGGGCAGGCCGGGCGCCCACTGGACGGCGTCCGGGCGGGCGATGGCGCCGATCTCTCGCGTCACGAGATCGAGCAGTTCCTTGCGCAGGGCCTCGCTGGGTTCGGCATCGTGCATCAGCGTGACGTAGGCGTAGATCCCGGTACCCTTGATGTCGTGCGGGCAGCCCACCACGGCGGCCTCCGCGACCTTGTCATGCAGCACGAGTGCGCTTTCGATCTCGGCCGTTCCCAGACGATGCCCGGAGACGTTGATCACGTCATCCACACGGCCTGTAATCCAGAAATAGCCGTCTGCATCGCGGCGTGCACCGTCACCGGTGAAGTAGTAACCGGGGTAGGCGCTGAAGTAAGTGTCGATCAGGCGCTGATGGTCCCCGTATACCGTGCGGATCTGGCTGGGCCACGTGCGGGTGATCACGAGGTTTCCGCTGCCTTCGCCCTCGAGCACATTGCCCTCGGTATCGACCAGCGCCGGCACCACGCCGAAGAAGGGTCGCGTGGCCGAGCCGGGCTTGAGCGAGGTGGCGCCGGGCAGTGGAGTGATCATGATCGCGCCGGTTTCGGTCTGCCACCAGGTGTCGACGATGGGGCAGCGGCTCTCGCCCACGACCTGGTAGTACCACTCCCATGCCTCGGGGTTGATGGGTTCGCCCACCGATCCCAGCAACTGCAGCGAGGCGCGCGAGGTGCGCGTGACGAAGCCATCACCCTGCTGCATCAGCGCCCGTATCGCCGTGGGTGCCGTGTAGAAGATGTTCACCTGGTGCTTGTCGATCACCTCCCAGCAGCGCGAGGCGTTCGGCCAGGTGGGAACGCCTTCGAAGACCAGCGTGGTCGCGCCGTTCGCGAGTGGTCCGTAGACGATGTAGGAATGCCCCGTCACCCAGCCCACGTCCGCCGTGCACCAGTAGATGTCGCCGTCGTGGTAATCGAAGACGTAGCGGTGCGTCATCGCGGCCTGCAGCAGGTAACCGGCCGTCGTGTGCAGCACGCCCTTGGGTTTGCCGGTGGAGCCCGACGTGTAGAGGATGAAGAGCGGGTCTTCAGCCTCCATCGATTCAGGCGCGCACTCGGCCGAAGCCGCAGCTGTGGTCTCGTGGTACCAGATGTCGCGTCCCGTCTCCCAGCCTGTTGCAGCGCCGGTGCGCCGCACCACCACGCAGGTGTGAACTCCGGGGCAGTGGGCCAGCGCGGTATCTGCATTCGCCTTGAGCGGTATGCGCTTGCCGCCCCGCAGCCCTTCATCGGCAGTGATGAGCGCCGCGCAGTCGCTGTCCTGGATGCGGTCTTTCAGCGACTCGGGCGAGAAACCGCCGAAGACCACCGAGTGGATGGCACCGATGCGCGCGCACGCGAGCATGGCGTAGGTGGCCTCGGGAATCATCGGCATGTAGATGCACACGCGATCGCCGCGCTGTATGCCGCGGGCTTTGAGCACATTCGCCAGCCTGCACACGTGGCCGTGCAATTCGCGATAGGTGATGCGCAGGTCTTCGGAAGGGTCGTCCCCCTCCCAGATGATGGCGACCTGCCCGGCCCGCGTGGCCAGGTGGCGATCGATGCAGTTCACGGAAACGTTAAGCCGCGCACCGGAGAACCAGCGGGCCTCGCCCCGCCCGAGATCGCTCTCGACGACGCTGTCCCACTCCCGTTCGAACTGCAGGAACTCACGTGCCTGCCGCGCCCAGAAATTCTCCGGGTCCGTGACGGATTCAGCGTAGAGGTGCCGGTACGCAGCGTCATCGATGTGCGCCTTGCGCTTCCAGACCTCGGGAACCGGGTGCTCGTGGATCTCCAGCATGCGGGGACGACCTCAGGGCGACTGCAGCGTCAGGGTGATGTTGTCGATGAGCCGGGTGCGGCCGAGCCATGCGGCCGCGAGAATCGCGAGGTCCTGTTCCGCCGTCGCGGGCTCGAGCGTGCGGGCACAGCGCACCGAGAAGTAGTCAGGCAGGAAGCCTGCGTGGAGCAGATCCACCTTGGCCTCGGCCTCGACCAGCGGGTAGTTGTGATCGCCCGCGAGGATGCGCTCGCGGGCCGCGCGGAGAATCCGGTAGAGCGCAGGTGCGACTTCGCGCTCGCTTTCGCTCAGATAGCCGTTGCGTGAACTGAGGGCGAGCCCGTCGTCGGCGCGCGCGACTGGTGCCTCGATGATCTCGATGGGCATGCACAGGTCCTGAACCATGCGCTTTACCACGGCGAGCTGCTGGAAGTCCTTGATGCCGAACACGGCTGCATCGGGCTGCACGATGTTGAAGAGTTTGGCGACGATGGTGGTCACACCGGTGAAGTGCCCGGGGCGCGTGGCGCCGCAGAGGATGTTCGTCATGGTGGGCACGGCGACGGTGGTCTGCTCCTCGACGCCGTTGGGGTAGATCTCCTTGTCCGTCGGGCAGAAGAGGGCGCTGCAATCGACGCTCTCGAGTTTCCCGATATCGGCGTCCATGGTGCGCGGATAGAGCGCGTAGTCCTCGTTTTTCCCGAACTGCAGCGGGTTCACGAAGATGCTCACCACTGTGCGCTGCCCGTGCTGCGCGGCCAGACGCACCAGTTGCAGATGCCCTTCGTGCAGATTGCCGAGCGTGGGTACGAAGACCGTGCGCTCACCTGCGGCGCGCCAGCGGCCGACGGCCGATCGGATGTCGTCGAAGGTCTTGCAGATATCCATCTCGGGTGTGCCCCTGCGAGGATGCGTTTCAGTCGAAACCGTGTTCGGGTCCGGGGAAGCTTCCCTCGCGCACGGCCGTGGCGTAGGCCTCGAGTGCGCCCTGTATGCTGCCGCCCTCCGCGAGGAAGTTGCGCACGAAGCGTGGCGGACGCGGGCTCATGCCGAGGAGGTCGTGCATCACCAGCACCTGCGCATCGGTGGCGTTGCCTGCGCCGATCCCGATCACCGGGATGGACAGGTGTGCGCTCACCCGCGCCGAGAGTTCGCGGGGCACGCACTCGAGGACCAGCATGGAGGCCCCTGCCTCCTGCAGCCCCTGCGCGTCGGCGAGGATGCGATCAGCGTCTTCCGGGTTGCGCCCCTGCACGATCCAGCCGCCGAAACTGTTCACCGATTGTGGCGTGAGGCCCAGGTGTCCGCAGACAGGCACGCCGCGCTCGGACAGCGCCCTTACGCTCTCCAGAAGCCAGGCACCACCTTCCACTTTCACCATGTGCGCGCCGGCCCGCATCAGTTCAGCGGCGTTCTGCAAGGTGTCGGTGGTGGAGCCATAGCTCATGAAGGGCATGTCTGCGATCACCAGCGGGCGAGTCACGGCGCGGCTTACGCAACGTGTGTGATACGCCACATCAGCGACCGTGACGGGCAGGGTGCTCGCGTGCCCCTGCAGCACCATGCCCAGGGAGTCGCCGATCAGGATGGTCTCGATGCCGGCGGCTTCCGCCGCCCGCGCGAAGCTCGCGTCGTAGGCTGTGACGCAGCAGAAGCGCTGCTTGTCCCGCTTGATGTCCTGCAGCGTCCGGATCGTGACCGCTTTCATGTGGCGCCGCGTGTTCAGAAAAAAGTGGGATTGAAGTAGTGCCGCCCGGGCCCTACCTGGAGGAGGTACTCGACGAGCTCGGTATAGTGTTTATCGTCATTTGCGAAGTCAATGGAAGCCGCGTTCACGATCAGGAGCGGCGCGTCGTCGTAGAAATGGAAGAACTGGCTGTAGGCCTCGTTCAGCTGTTCGAGGTAGCGGCGTTCGATCATCTGCTCGAAGGCGATGCCGCGGCGCTGTATGCGTTCGAAGAGCACGTCCACCGGCGCCTGCAGGTAGATGACCAGCTCCGGGCGCGGCGCGCTCGGCATCAGGCGCTCGAAGATCATTTGGTAGAGGCCGAACTCCTCTGGCGCGAGGTTGATCTCG
>JBILEG010000185.1:0-6747 GCA_044352225.1 Pseudomonadales bacterium
AGCAAATGGTGAATGCACGGTGTGCCGGCGTGGTCTTCACCGCAGACCCTGCGAGTGCCAGACGCGATCTTCTCGTCATCGACGCCGTCGAAGGCCTTGGCGAATCCCTCGTCAGCGGAAATGCCACGCCCGACCATTATGCCGTCGATACGAGCGGCAGGATCGTACGCAGACTCCCGGCGCACGAGACGCCCGTTCTCAGCGACGCAGATGTAGCCCAAATCGCCGATCAAGCCCGTCGCGCGGCACGCCTGCAAGGTGAGCCGCTCGATCTGGAATGGGCCATCGACCATGAGGGGGAGCTCTTCTGGCTGCAGGCAAGGCCCATCACCACACTCCCGGCGGACCTGAATGCGCTCGACACCCCTCTGCCGAGGCCCGATGACGTACTCACCACCTGCAATGTGAGCGAAATGATGCCGGGCGCGGTGTGCCCTCTCACCGGCTCATTCACTGGGTGGGGTATCGACTACGGGCTGCAGCACATGCAAAAGAGCGTGGGCGCACGCGACACGATCAGCGCGGCCTGGCAAATCACCGCGTGGTCGCACGGACACCTGTTCCTGAACCTCACGGGAAACACGGCGATGGTGGCAGGCGTTCTCGGGTCTTCGGTGGAGCAGACGGCACAAAGCCTCTGTGGCCGCGTGGTGCCGGAGTTGCGCGCGCCTGCCCCAATGCCGTTTCACCGCCGCCTGCTGAACACCGTCCGCCTGCTGCGTTACTGTCTGGGCGCGCCCTCGGCGGTGCGAAAATTCGACGAGGAGATGGATTCTTTCCGTGTCCACCCGGCAGAGAACAGCGGGGATGCGTGGCGCGAGATCAGGGCCAAAGCGGGCTTCTTCGAGCATGCGATGGCCGTACATATCCGCTCGTCTGCGCTCTCCGGCTTTCTGTGTACGCTGGTGGAAAACATCGTCTCGCGCACGCCCAACGACAGCACCGGCGCCGAGCAAGGGCTGGCAGCCGCGCTGCTCGGCGGCGCAACCGGGGTGGAGAGCGCCGTGATGCTCCAGCAGCTCGACTCGCTCGCCGATCGCGTGGCCTCTGAACCTGGTGCAACTGCCGGATTTGCAGATGCGAAGCCCGAGCAGGCCCTTGCGTGGATGCGAAGCAGACAGGCAACAGCCAGCGCTCTCTCGGAGTTCCTGCTTGCACATGGCCACCGCGGCTACCGTGAGCTCTGCATGCGTGATCCGTCGTGGGCGGATGAACCCGCACGACTGCTACACAGCATCCAGGCGGCCGTGCGCTCGCGGCTTGCAGGGCACAGGCAGCATGAGGGAACACGAAGACATGCAGCCCTGCCTGCCACAAGCGGTGTGCTCCGCTGGTTGTTGCCGCGCGCTCATGACGCCATACGCCGCAGGGAACACACCAAGTCACACCTCGTACGCAGTGCACATCGGTTCAAGGTCGCCTTCCGCCAACTGGCGGCACTACTGGTGCAGGAGGGCAAGCTGCCGGACGCCGACCTCCTCTTTTTCTTCACGGTGGACGAGTTGGAGACCGTGGTCGACGCAGCCAGTCCGGACATGCTCTCCACAGCAGGTGCACGGCGAGCCGCATTCGCTTACCAGCAGAATCTCGAGTTCCCGGAGATCTGCACGGGGCCTCCACGTCCGCTGGAAGAGATGCCAGATGAGGCGTCCAATGGCGTGCTGCAGGGGCGGCCTGCCTCAGGCGGGATCGTGGAGGGCAAGGCCCGGGTGGCGCACACCCTGGAGGAAGCCGCATCACTGCAGCCGGGAGAAATCCTGGTGACACCCATCACGGACATCGGCTGGACGCCTTATTTCAGTGTGATTGCCGGCCTTGTCACAGATCTGGGGAGCTCCGTTTCCCATGGCGCGGTCATTGCGCGCGAATACGGGCTTCCTTGCGTCGTGAACACACGCAGCGGCACGCGCGTCCTCAAAACCGGAGACTACCTGAGGCTCGATGGATACGACGGCACCGTGCGCCTGTCGACGCCTTAGGGCGCTTTGGGTACTTTTGCGAGTGGCGTGGAGCGCGCGCGCGGGACAGGATTCCCGGCGTATGCGCAGCACTCTTTCCTACCGCCGAGCGGCCCTCTGCACGATCGCCGCACTCCTCGCACTGCCGTGCCTGGCGGCCGGTCGTGTCGAGCCTTCTACCTGCTGGGAGCAACTCGTCTTCGAGGCCGGGAACGAGTGGGCGACGGCATCGACCACCCTTGATTACACCCACATCCCCGTACAAGACGCGCTCAAAGCGCTGATGCAGTCGCCAGAGCGAACCTACCTTCAGCCTGGCGGCGACAGCGTTTCGGTGATCAGCGCCCGGTTCCGGGCCATGCGCAGTCATGGGGAGTTACAGGTCTGGATAGATCCGCAACGCGGCACAGCCTTGCAGAGCAGGCGCACGGGCTATGGACGCGACAGCCGCCTGAAGACTCACCGATTCCTGCAGGGAGCCGTCTGGAGAGAACGCCGCTCCCCGGACGCCAACGCAGAGGACGCATCGCCCGAGGTCTGGCCACTTCGCTCGGCCACCCTTGTTTCCTACCCGCCCGAGGCAGGCCGGAACCCCGTGATCACGCCGCTCATGCTGCTGGAGCGCGCATCCTCGCTGGCACGTCGTCCGCAGACCGGGAAGGTTGACCATTTCGTGCTGGTCGATACCGGCTTGTATCGCGTGATGCTCGAATCGCGAGAGCAGGAAATCCTGAACGCGGAGTTCAGTCTGCAGACCCGAACAGGAACTCGGGTTGTGAGCGGAACACGGGCAGTGCGCAGGGTCGACCTGCGGCCTCACCCCGTCGGTAGCGTGGAAGGAAACGAAGCATTCAGCCTGTTGGAACTGGAGGGAGAGGTAGCACTGCTGATAGACCTCGAGACGGGGCTGCCGCTCCGGATCACAGGCGGGTGGATGCGCGTGGGTTCCGTGGCTGTGACGCTGACCCAGGCAAGCCTTCGGGACGTGTGCCGATGACAGGCATGCGGATCGGCCTGCTCAGCAACCCGCACAGCGGCCGCAATCGACGCATGCTCGGACACCTGCAGGGTATTGTCACCGCGGCAGGCGGCATACACCACGAGATCACGCCCGATGTTTCGGACATTCCCCTCGCCTTGCTGCGCATGGCCCAAGCTGACATCGAGGTGGTGGCCGTGAACGGAGGCGATGGCAGCATCGCCCTGGTGTTGGGCTGCCTGCTGTCAGGCGACTCTCCGTTCGCCTCCCCGCCCCTGCTGTGTGCGCTGCCTGGCGGCACGACCAACGTGACCGTGGGGGATGTGGGCATCCGCGGGGGACTCGACACGGCACTGCTCCGATTGCTCGCCTGGCGCAACGGCAAGCTCGAGGGAAGAGAGCTCAGCAGAGCGGTCATCGGCGTGCGCGGAGCGCGCGGACAGGTGCTCGGTTGCGGCCTGGTTTTCGGTGCGGGCGCAGTAGTGACAGGCATCGAGTACTGGCAGGAGTCAGTTCGCTCGCGGGGCATGCGAAGCGAATACAGCTCCGGAGTGGCGATGATCCGGACTGTCTGGGGCATGCTGCGTGGCCACGAGCGCTTTGCCAGGCCGGTACGGATGCAACTGCAACTGCCGGGGACAACACCTGTCGACGCGGATTTCACGCTTCTCACCGTCAGCACGCTCCAGCGACTTTTCCTGGGGATCCATCCGTTCTGGGGACAGGAGACCGGTGCGCTCAGGATTACCGCGATAGAGCGCGGGGCGCGGGGCTTCGCCCGCGCGTTGCCGTCCATACTTGCGGGCAGAGCACCCGTGCACGCCGATGATGGCGGATACCACAGCGCAAACACAGAAACGCTGCTGCTCGGCTTCAACGGAAGCTACACGATGGACGGGGAACTCCATATCGCGGAAAAAGCGGACTCCCCGCTCTGTATCTACACGGCGGGCGATGCCCGTTTCCTGCGAGTCTGACAATGAGCGGATTCGGCCCACTATTCGAGGGCGATGCCCGAGCAGACGCCGCGATCGATGCACTGCTCACGGCGCTGCGGCAGCGCCACGGTGATGCGCTGCGATACCTGCTCTTCTACGGCTCTTGCCTGCGAAGTGGAAATCTTCATGACGGCTTGGTTGATCTGTACGCCGTGGTCGATGGTTATCGTCATGCGGGTCTGGGACCCCTGGCAGCCCTTGCGAACAGGGTGCTTGCACCTAACGTCTACTACCTGGAAACACCTTCCGCCTTCGGCACCGTGCGCTGCAAGTACGCCCTCTTTTCCGACGCAGCCCTCGCGCGCGGCGTAGCGCGGGAAACAACCGAAAGCTATGTCTGGGGCAGGCTCTGCCAACCCGTGGCAGTGGCGTGGGCAGCAGACGAGGCAGCGCTGGCCAGCGCACGCAGCGCGCTTCACCGGGCCACGATCACATTCCTGGACGAATCCCTCCCCGTCGCAGACGAAAAAGGCTACATCGCCGATATCTGGGCGACAGGGCTTGCCTGCAGTTACGCGACCGAACTGCGCAGCGAATCGCCGGGCCGCGCCGCGACTATTGCGGAGCAGTACGCCGCATACATGGCTGCAGCAACTGCGGTTGTCGCATCCGAACTGCGGTGGCCGCTTCGTGTGGGCGGGGAATTCTTCACCTGCGTGATTGCAGATACGGAGCGCCTGAAAGCGGCACGACGCTGGTCGCGGCGACGGGTGCAGGGGAAATTGCTGTCGGTGCTGCGCCTTTTGAAAGCGCTGTTCACCTTCGACGGCGGCCTCGACTACATAGCGTGGAAACTCGAACGGCACACGGGAAGACCAGTCGATATTCCCGCGCGCGTGCGCAAGTTCCCGCTGCTGTTCGTGTGGGGCTTCATGTGGAAGCTCCGGCGCGAGGGCTACTTCCGGTGAGCGCGCCCCGCATCTGGCTGGTGCTGGGCGACAAACCCGGAGACAACGCGCAGGTCGAGATCGTTGCAGAGGCGATGGGCCTGCCGGTTGAACGCAAGCGCGTGATCCCGCGTGCGGAATGGGTGCTGGGCAAGCCCCGAATAGAGGCATCGATCGACCATCTCGATTCGGCCCGATCCGACCCGCTGGAACCACCGTGGCCGGATCTCATCCTCACCATTGGCCGTCGGCCAAGCATGGCCGCACTCTGGATCCAGGAGCAGTCACACGGGAACAGCCGCATCGTCCTGTTCGGCCCACCCAAGCGCTGGCCCGAGCGTTTCTCGCTGATCGTGGCACCCGCACAGTACCAGCTTACGGGAGCCGCCAATGCGCTCCCTATCCGGTTCCCTCTGATGCGCAGCAACGCGGCGGGCATCGAGGCCGCGCGCCTTGCGTGGTCCGAACGCCTGCGCGCGATGCCCCGCCCGCTGACAGCCCTGCTGGTGGGCGGGCAAACGAAGCCCTACAGGCTGGACGCGCGATTCGCGGCAGAACTTGCCGAGCAAGCAAGAGCGCTCGCGGGCCCCGGATCGCTGTACGCAAGCACCAGCCGACGAACACTACCCACCGCTGTCGAAGCACTCGCGAGCGGACTGCCGCCTGACACGCCCCTTTTCCGTTGGGCGCCCGACGCGACCGACAACCCTTATCTGGGTCTTCTCGCTTTGGCAGACCGTTTCATCGTGACCGGAGACAGCATCTCGATGATGGTGGAGGTGGCACGCCTCGGGAAACCGCTAGCCATCGCCGCGCTGCCCTACCGCAATCTTGCGGCGGGCATCTTTCACCGCTGGGTGAACGCCTCCACGGGGATTCCCGCAGCACTCAGGGCCGCCGGCATCACGCGGGGAGCGCGGGATCTCTCGGCGATGCATAGGGTGCTCTACGACAGAGGTCTCGCCGCTCCGATGGGCGAAGGCTTTCCGGAGGCAGGCAGGGAGCCGCTGGAAGACGAGTTGCCCCGTGTTGCGGCAGCCGTCCGCGCTCTCCTGCAACTCTGACAGCACCCCTGCGCTGGCGGCTCGTGCATGGGGCTGCTACGGTTCCGGCTTCAAGCGTCCGCGGCCTGCGCGGGCAGTTTCCGGAGCTCCACATGTTCAAGAAAATCCTCAAACGGACCCGCAACATCCTGCGCTATGGCCTCAGCGAAGAAGGCCGTGCACGCAAGCGCGCCGACAAGGCCGCCGCGCGCGACAAGCGTTTCGAGTCCGGACTCTGGGAGCGTGACGGCGAACTTGCCCGACGCAAGTACGGCTCCTATGAGGAATATGTCGAACATCAGGCCGCCAAGCTGGACAACATCGTGCATCGCCTCGAGGAAACCCGCTCCGAGGACTACGCGGATTTCGTTCGGCGCTTCGAGGGTTGTGCAGCGCTGCGCAAAGCAAGGAACGTACTCTGTCTCGGCGCGCGCCTCGGCACCGAAGTGCAGGCGATGCACAGCATCGGGCTCTTCGCCGTCGGCATTGACCTGAACCCCGGGCCAGACAATCTCTACGTAGTGAAGGGAGATTTCCACGCCATCCAGTTTCCGGATGGCTCCGTGGACGCGGTCTACACCAACGTCTTCGATCACGTCTACGACATGGCGAAAATGATCGCCGAGATTGAACGGATCATTCCCGTTGGCGGCCTTCTGGTGGCGGACGTTCTGAAGGGTTTCGAGGAAGGCTTCGTGCCCGGCGCCTACGAGGCCACGCATTGGAAGAACGTCGATGCGCTGCTGAACGAAATCCTGAGGCTCGGGCACTTCGATGTGCTCGAGCGAAGGGACCTCGGGCAGGTGCGGCGCGACCACTGGATCCAGTTGGTTCTCGCCAAACGCGCGGCGTAGATATTCACCCGCAGTCCGCAGGCAAAGT
>JBILEG010000186.1:0-6740 GCA_044352225.1 Pseudomonadales bacterium
GCGCCCGAGGCGCGCGGCATCGATCAGCGATTGCGGATGCTCGATGCGGAAACCGATGGCGAAGGGTTTCGCTTCCAGAAACACGCCGCGCCGCTCGAGCATGCGCAGCGTGTCGCGCGAGCTGTGCCCCAGCGCCAGCACCACGTGGCGGCTCTGCAGCGTTTCGCCGCTCTCGAGCGCCACGCCGGCAACCTGGCCTTGCTCGATCAGCAGGTCGGTGACTTTGCTCTCGAACCGCACTTCGCCGCCCAGCGCGATGATCTCCTCGCGCATCGCCGCCACCACGCCCGTCAGGCGGAAGGTGCCGATGTGCGGCTTGCTCACGTAGAGGATTTCCGGTGGCGCGCCGGCGCGCACGAATTCGTGCATCACCTTGCGGCCGTAGAACTTCGGGTCCTTGATCTGGCTGTAGAGCTTGCCGTCGGAGAACAGCCCCGCGCCGCCTTCGCCGAACTGCACGTTCGATTCCGGCGATAGCGTGTGTTTGCGCCACAGCGCCCAGGTATCGCGTGTGCGGCGACGAACGTCGCGGCCACGCTCCAGCACGATGGGTTTGAAACCCATCTGCGCGAGCAGCAGCGCGGCGAACAGCCCGCAGGGGCCGAAGCCCACGATGATCGGGCGCTCTTTCAGATGCGCCGGTGCCTGCGCCACCGTGTGATAGGCCGTATCTGGTGCGGGCACGATGTGTTTTTCGCCGGCACATCGCTGCAGCACGGCAGCCTCATCGCGCACCGTCACATCGACGATGCAGACGAAGAAGATGCCGGTGCTTTTTTTGCGGGCGTCATAGCTGCGCTTGAAGAGGCTGAAATCGACGAGTTCGTCGTCGGCGATGGCCAGGCGTTTCAGGATGGCTTCGCGCAGCGCCTCGGGCGGGTAGTCGAGCGGCAGCGGCAATTCGGTGATGCGGATCACGGGTGGGGTCCTGGCCGGTGTATCCGGCAGAGGGTTTCGAGGCTCCATTCTATCGATGTAGGAGGGGGCCATGCCCCCGACATTCCAGGATGTTGCGGAATGGCCTCGGCTGTAGGAGCGCGCCATGCGCGCGACAGCAGCGCTGGCAGGGGTATCGGGCGGGGTTGTCGCGGGCATGGCCCGCTCCTACGGGGGGCTGCGGGATGGCCTCGGCTGCAGGAGCGCGCCATGCGCCCGACAGCAGCGCTGGCAGAGGCATCGGGCGGGGTTGTCGCGGGCATGGCCCGCTCCTACGGGATGTTGCGGGATGGCCTCGGCTGTAGGAGCGCGCCATGCGCGCGACAGCAGCGCTGGCAGGGGTATCGGGCGGGGTTGTCGCGGGCATGGCCCGCTCCTACGGGGGGCGGTGCTCCGCTTGGCCCGGCTGGCGCCAGCCGCTACAGTCCCGCTCTCTACCGCCCAAGGCACCATCTCATGCCGTCTTTCCCCAGACGCTCGTTTGTCGTTTTTGCCCTGCGTGTGGGCGCCATGCTCGGTTTGGCTCGGGCGTTGCCCGTGTCGGCGGCGGGCAGCGTCATCGCCACGGATGCGTCAGCGCCCTTTAATGCCGCGCTACTCGACGCTCTCGGCGCTGCCGTGCTGCCCTCGGAGCTCGGCGAGCAGGGCAGGGCTGCGGCGCTGCGGCGCTTCAGCGTGTGGATCACGGGCTATGTGCCCGGTGCCGAGCTGAATCATCCCTATCCCGCGGCTCCCGTCAGCCACTTGCCCGCGTCGCCGCTCGCCACCTGGCAGCAGCAATTGCGCGAACTCGATGCCGCAGCGCGCGCGCAGTCGCCCGGCGGTTTTGCAGCGATGGACCTGCCTGCCCGTCAGGCCCTGATCGCGCAGTCGCTCGCCGGCATCAAGGGGCCTGATCTCCCGTTGCCCATCGACGCTCCGCATGTGGCGCTAGGTCTCATGACGCATTTCTTCCAGTCCCCGCAGGGCACGGATCTTTGTTATCGCGCCGCCATCGGCAAGGCCATGTGCCGTCCGCTGGACGATGTGCATATCGCGCCTCGCGCGTTGCAGCCGGAGGATCTGGCATGAGCGCGCGCGTGCAGGAGTGCGATGTCTGCATCATCGGCTCGGGGATTTCCGCGGCCATGGTGGCCGAGCGTCTGGTGCGTGAGGGCAAGAGCAACATCGTGGTGCTCGAGGCCGGTGCCGAGCAGCCCGGGCCGCTGGAGTTTGCGCGGCTTCGCCAGCGCAACCTCGATTACGGCGAGAGCCCCTGGCCGACCGACCACATCGACGGGATGTTCGTCGAAGGCATGCAGAGTCCCTCGATGTGCGTGGGTGGCATGGCTATGCACTGGGGCGGTGTGACGCCGCGCTTTTCCCCTGAGGATTTCCGCCAGCGCTCCGCCTGTGGCGTGGGCACGGACTGGCCGATCAGTTACGAGGAACTCGATCCGTTCTACCAGGAAGCAGAAGAGCTGATCGGCATCGGCGGCGAGCAGGGCCCTGCCGAACTCGACCCGCGCGGCAAGCCCTTTCCTATGCCCGCGCTGCCGCTCAACTACAACCTGCTGCAGTACCGCGAGTGGGCCGCGAAAGCAGGCATTCCGATGTGGAGCCAGCCCTCGGCCAAGCTCACGATGGCGCGCCCGGATGACGGCCGCGCCTCCTGCTGCCGCAGCGACACCTGCGACCCCATCTGCCCCACCGGCGCCAAGTACTCCCCCGACATGACCTGGCGGCGGCTGAGCGCGGTGGGTCACGTCACGCTGCACGCCAACACGATGGTGCGGCGGCTGCACACGGCGCCCAGCAGCGAGCGCATAGAGCGCGCGGTGGCAGTGACGGGCGGTCAGGAGGTGGAGTACCGCGCCAAGACCTTCGTGGTGGCCGCGGGCTATCTGTGGAGCAGTTATCTGCTGCTGCTCTCTGCCGATGCCCGTCATCCGCAGGGCATCGCCAATTCCTCGGGCCTTGTGGGCAAGTACCTCACCGGGCATCGAAACGTGAGCGCACGCATCGCGCTGCCCATCCGGCTCTTCCCCGGCATGCAGGAACAGCACTCGCTGGTCACGAAGTTCTTCATGCGCAAACCGCGCACCGACAAATACCTGCGCCACGACCTGCGCATATGGGAAGACACGGTGGGCCGTTTGCCGCGCCTGCGTGACGACGCCGGCAAGCTTCTGATGGGCGATGCGCTGCTGGCAGACTGGCGCGCACGCACCGACACGGAATCCACGGCCCGCGTGCGGGGCTACTACGACGTGATCCCCGCGAAAAACAGCGAGCTCACCCTGGACGCCGCCCGCCGCACGCCCTTCGGCGATCCTCTGCCTCGCCTCTCGCTGCGCGACGATCCCGTCTCGGCAGAACTGCGCGGCTACAGCGAACAGCGCCTCGCCGAGCTCTTCGCCGACATGGCGCGTGCCGGCAATGGCCGCGTGATCGCCTCTGCCACCGACAGCTTCCAGGATCACCCCGGCGGCGGCTGCCGCATGGGCAAGGACCCGGCAAGCAGCGTGGTCGATCGCCACGGCCGCAGCCATGACCACGAAAACCTCTTCGTCGTGGGCGCACCCACGCTGGTCTCCTCGGGTTGTGCCAATGGCACGCTCACCTTCAGCGCGCTGTCGCTGATGGCGGCCGCGGAGATTGCGCGGGGGCTTGGCTGAGGCGTCCCCTGCGCCTGTTGTTTTGCTTTTTCTGAACCGGAGTCGAGTATGAATTTCCCTGTGCCCGCCAATGCCCTGCAACTCCACTCGCTCCTGCACGCCGACGGCATGCAGGACCTCTTCCTTGTGGAGGCGCCCATTCCCGAGCCCGGCCCGGAGGAGGTGGTGCTGCGCATCGAAGCCGCGCCAGTGAACCCTTCGGACATCGGCGTGCTGATCGGTGGCGCGGACGTGGGCAAGGCAACGGTGATCGAGATCGGCGGCCGTCCGGCGCTGCGCATGCCGGTGCCCGAGCGCGCCATGCGGGCTTTCGCGGCGCGCGTGGGTCTGTCCATTCCGTGTGGTAACGAGGGTGCGGGCACGGTGGTGCGGGCGGGTTCGTCCCTTGCAGCGCAGGCCCTGCTCGGGCGGCGCGTGGCGGGCATCGGCGGCGGTGGCATGTACGGTGATTACCGCTGCCTGCAGCTCGAGCAATGCCTCGCCCTGCCCGAGGGCGCCACGGCGGAGGAGGGGGCCTCCTGCTTCGTGAACCCGCTTACCGCGCTCGGCATGGTCGAGACCATGAAACTCGAGGGTCACCGCGCGCTGGTGCATACCGCCGCCGCTTCGAACCTCGGCCAGATGCTGAACCGCATCTGCCTGAAAGACGGCGTGCCGCTGGTGAACATCGTGCGCAAGCCCGAGCAGGCCGATCTGCTGCGCGCGCAAGGCGCGATGCATGTCTGCTCCACGTCCTCGCCGACGTTCATGGAAGAGCTCACGGACGCGCTCGCCGCCACGGGCGCGACCCTTGCCTTCGATGCCATCGGCGGCGGCAAGCTCGCCGGCCAGATCCTGGCGTGCATGGAGGCGGCCATCAGCCGCACCGCGCCGGGCTTCAACCGCTACGGCTCGAACGTGCTGAAGCAGGTCTACATCTACGGGGGGCTCGATCTCTCGCCCACCGAGATCACGCGCAGCTTCGGGATGTGCTGGGGTGTGGGTGGCTGGCTACTGTTCCCCTTCCTGAACCGGGTCGGCCCGGCCGTGACGGCAGCGCTAAAGCAGCGCGTGGCCGATGAGCTGCACACCACCTTTGCCAGCCATTACGCCCGGCGTATTCCCCTCGCCGGAATGATGGATCCGGCCGAGGCGGCGGGTTATGGCGCGCGCACCACGGGGGGCAAGTATCTGGTGTTGCCGCAGGGGTAGGATCGCAAGGCCCCGGGGTAGAGACAAATCCCGCGTGCCGAGGCTAAACTCCCCACAAACCGGTTTGATAACGGAGATAACAACTATGAACATCTACTCTGCCCATCCGCGCCGCCGCGCTCTTGCCCATGCCGTTTCCGCTGCCGTTGCCGGCAGCCTCGCGGCGCCGGTCATCGCGCAGCAGGGCATCGAGGAAGTCATCGTCAGCGCCCGCAAACGCGACGAGAACATCCAGGACATTCCGCAGGCCGTGCTGTCCTTCAGCGCGGCGGATATGGCGAAAAAAGGCATCCAGAGCCTCGAGGATGTGGCGCGTTTCTCGCCCTCCATGACGGTGGTGGGCGCGGGCGCCGGCCAGATGAAGATCGTGTTCCGCGGCCTCGCGGATTCGCCCAGGCCCTTCATCGCCGAGTCCTCTGCCGCCATCTACCTCGACGAGCAGCCGCTCACCTCGGGCGCTCAGTCCCCCGAGATCCGTCCCATCGACCTCGCCCGCATCGAGAGCCTCGCCGGCCCGCAGGGCACGCTCTACGGCGCTAGCTCGCAGTCGGGCACTGTGCGCTACATCGTCAACAAGCCCGATGCCGAGGCCTTCGAGGCCAACATCGGCGGCGGCCTCGAGCAGATCGACGGCGGTGGCATGGGCTGGGACAGCGATGTCATGGTCAACCTGCCCCTCATCAAGGACAAACTCGCCATACGCCTGGTGGGCTTCGGTGCGAAGGACGCGGGCTATATCGACAACGTCCTCGGCAGCACGCCCCTGCGCGGCGCCACGGACAACTCCGCCCTTGTGGAAGACGACATCAACGAAGGCACCTGGAAGGGCGGCCGGATCTCGGCCAAGTGGTGGGTGAACGAGGACTGGTCCCTCACCGGCATCTACAACAACACCCGCTCCAAGCAAACCGGTTTCAACGACTACGACGCCACCGTCGGCGATCTGGAAACGGTCAAGTTCGTACCCGAGCGCTGGGACGACGCGTGGTCGAACTACCAGTTCACCGTCGAGGGCGATCTGGGCTGGGCCACGGTCACCAGCTCGACCTCTTACTTCGAGCGCGACGTGGCCTACGTCTTCGATGCCACCAAGAACATCGCCTACTACCACGCTGTGCTCGGCGTCTACGGTCGTGGCAACTGCGCGAGCGACCAGCCCTACTACAACATCTACGACTTCGCGACGGCCTGCGAGCTGAACGGCACGGGCACCGACGTGGACGACGCAGACCCGATCTCGTGGTTCCGCCAGGACCAGAAAGACAACCGTTGGACCCACGAGACGCGCTTCGGCGGCTCCACCTCCAAGCTCGACTGGACGCTCGGCTTCTTCTATCAGGAGTCCAAGCAGCACTGGGAGTACGGCACCTGGGTGAAAGACTTCACCCGCACCGAGCGCTGGGCGCACTACCAGGCCATCCGTGAACTGAACGGCCAGGATCCGCTTGCACCCACCGATATCAACTGGCGCTCGGGCGAGCGCTGGGAGCGCAAGGATGCCTCGGTCTTCGGCGAGGGCGAATTCGCGCTCACCGAGCAATGGAAGATTTTCTTCGGCGCCCGCTGGTACAAGGCCGATATCGAACGGGCCTATTACGAACGTGTGCCCGCCACCAATGACCCGCGGTTCGTGCCCAGCGATGGCAGCGAGAACGGCTGGCTGCCCAAGATCGGTATCAAGTACCAGATCGACGACGACCGCATGGTCTATGCGCTCTACTCGGAAGGCTTCCGTCTGGGCGGCGCCAACCGCGACCGCGCCGAGCAGCGCGGCCTGGTGTCCACGTTCCCGCGCGAGTACGAGTCCGACATCCTCCAGAACTGGGAGGCGGGCCTGAAATCCCAGTGGTTCGAGGGGCAGGTGCAGCTGAACATCACCGGCTACCACCAGGTCTGGAAAGACATGCAGCTCGAGCTGAACGACCCGGGATGCTGCACCCCGATCGATATCGACAA
>JBILEG010000255.1:0-5446 GCA_044352225.1 Pseudomonadales bacterium
GACCGGCGGTGCCCTGCCTGCGGAGTGCAGTCTAGGGAGCTGCAGCCTCAGGAGATGAGGCCGTCAGACGAATCCTGCGACATACTCAGTACCGGATGCTGCGTCCGGCCATTTCGCCCATGGCGCGACGCAGCAGCACGCGCTCGCGCGCGCTGCGCCAGAGGAGGAAGTCGAGGAACGCGGCGTCGCCCTCGCGGGCCGCGGCCGGTGCGCGCGCAATCAGCGCAGCGATCGCCTCGGCGTGGCTCCCGAAGCGCTGGCCAAGGAGCGCGCCAGCGCGTTCGATGTCCTCGCTCTCGTAGCGGGCGCGGCCGTAGCGCAGGAGCGAGTCCTGGATCTTCTGCAATTGCAGCAGGCGGTTCACGCGGTGGCTCACAAAGACTTCTTTGGCGGCCGGGAGCAGCACAGACGAGAGCGACTCCTCGATGTACGTGCCGAGGAAATCGAGTTCGAAGGCGGACTCGTCCAGCGCCGGCTCTGCCGGCATCTCCCGCCCGGCGAGCCCCGCGAGTTTGCGCAGCATCTCGTAGCGGTTGGCGTGGCCCCAGATGTAGAGCATCGCCATGTCGAGCTGGACGTTGGGCCGCGACAGCGCCCGGTGGATGCCCACGCACCATTCCCCGATGACCAGCACCACGGCATAGTCGAGCGCGCGGCGGTCCACTGCTTTGCCGCTGCTCTCGGCGAAATCCGCCACCAGTTGCTCCGGCGCGCCGAAGGACACGCCGAGCGCCCGGCACAGGATGCAGGCAAGATCCTCCAGCGGATGCCCGACGCGTACCAGTTCCCAGTCGATGAGCGCGGCAATCTCGCCGTTCGGCCGGAAGAGGAAATTGCCCGGCCCCACGTCGCCATGGACCAGCACTGCGGGATCATTCGCGTCCGGCACGTTGTGCTTCAGCCACTCCAGCGCGTAGTCCACCGCCGGGTCCTTGAAGCTCACCGTGTCGGTGTAGAGCTGCTGCCACACGGCGAGGATGCTGCTCACGGCCTCGCCGACCGTCCCGACCCCTGCGTATTCCGACACCCCGAGTTCGTCCGGCGGGATGCGTTGCAGATCCACCACGCAATCGATGAGCGCCCGCTCCATCGCGCGTTGCTCGGGTGCGGGCAGGCTCGCCTGATAACTCGTCTGACCCTCGATGTGCTCCATCAGGATCGCGTTCAGTTCCGCCGAGAACGCGATGACGCCCGGAGCCGGATAGCCGCGATCCGAAATCGGTTTCAGGAAGGACCACTCCCGCGCCAGCGTGAATTGCGTACCCGAGAGCGGCCCCTCCCCGGAATCCACGCGCAGGAAAACGGGCGCTGCATCGGCGCGATTCACCTTGTAACTGCGACGCGAAGCACCGCCCGGGATCAGCGCGAGTTCCGTCACGGGCACGCCGAGTTCGCTCTCCACCCACGCACGCAGTTTCGCTTCGAGTTCCGCGGACATGGTGTTTTGCCTCGTGTTGGGGGCTCAGGCGATGATGGCGAGGCTGGTCAGGACGAGCCGGATCAGCTCGGCCTGACGATGCACGTTCGTCTTGCTGAAGACCGAACGCAGCTGCGTGCGGGCGGTGTTTTCGGAGATGCCGAGCTTGTCTGCGGCGATCGCGATGGACGAGCCCTGCAGCAACTCGTCGATCAGCGCGATCTCCGCGGGCGAGAGCCCGTAGAGCTGCCCGAAGCGCCCGAGGTAGATGTCGCGGTTGCGCACCTCGTCGTTCAGGAATACTGCTACACCGCAGGGCTCCCGCGCCTCCGGCTTCCCGGCCGGCGAGATGGGGCGCAGCAGCATCTGGATGTATTCACCCGCCTGCGGGCTGGTGAGGCGCAGGAACTGCCTCTCTCCTTCGCCTGCATGGTGCATGGCCGCAACCGCGTTCTCGACGCGTGTGCTGCTGCCGCCGCCGCAGAGTCTGCCGTGGTCCACCCGCAGCAGCGATGAGGAAGAGAGCAGGCGCTGCGCGGTTTCGTTCACGCGCACGATGCGGCCCGCCTCGTCGATGATCACCAGCCCGAACGCGAGCTGGTCGAGTGCGCCGATGTGGGCGCTGCGCTCGAGCAGCAGCCTGCGCCGCTGTTCGTGCAGGCGGAAGGCGCTCTCCAGATAGGGCAGCAGCCGGGTCAGCAGCGATTTTTCGAGTACGCCGAACGGGTTCTCGGGCTGGCGCCTCGACAGCCGTATGTAGGTGGTTTGCCCATCGTTGGCGACGACGTTCAGCGCGAGGATGTCGGTAGTGCCGTCGGGTTCGAGCAGGCGCTTGTAGAAAGAACTCGCCTTGAGCGCCTCAGGGCTGATCACGTCATCGAGTGAACAGGCCACGCCGGCCGCAATGGCGCGGAACGGATCGTCGCGGTACTCGATGCTCCGGTAGATGTCTTCGAAGGCGATATCTGCCTGGTAAGAATGGAGCTCACCCAGATCCCCTGTGGACGGCATGCGCAGGATCAGTGTGCAGGCCTCGAGATTCATGGCGCGGGTCAGGCTGGCGAAGAAAGGCGTCCAACTGCCGCCGGCCTCCACGGCCCTGAACAGTTCGAGCAGCAGTTGCTCGAAGCTGACGCTGCGCAGTGCCATCAGCCCGTCGCACCTGTCAGCGATGGCCCGGGTATGGCGCACTCGTCTGCGATCACCACGGTCAGCATCCGCTCGAGGTCCATGAAACTGCCGAGGTCTGCGGCGTGTGCCGCGCTCTCCGGGGTCTGGTACCAGGCGGCGGCTGCGTGGAAGGCCTCGGCGCTGCTCCATTCGGTGAGGCCCATGCCGTCCCAGCCGCCGTTGCCTGCGTCGCCGCCCTCGCCGAAGAGCGTGAGCCGGGTCATGCGGATTTCCGGGTGGTCCTTGCTGTCCCATCGGCGCGTGTGTTCAGACCACGCGCGCCAGGCTTCCTCGCGCGGGAGGCCATCACGGAATTTGACGAGGGAGAGCGTCTTCATGGTCTTGCCCGCGCGCTTCGGCGCGCGGTCTCCTCAGGCAGCGGGGATTTCGCGACGGTTGCGCCAGAGCGCCGTGCTCCAGGCATCCTGCTCCTCGCCGTAGAGTACGCCGGTGGGGCCTTCCCACTCCATCAGGAACAGCCAGCACACGAGGTTGGCGTAGGGCAGGTAGACGAAGCGGTTGATCGGGCGACCGCGTATCTCGACGCTGCGCCCGAGTTCGTCCAGCAAATTCACCTCGATCCAGCGCAATTCGCCGCCGTGGTAGCACACGCGGCGGTGGCCCTCTTTCACCATCGACTTGATGCCGTCCTGCATCACGTAGCCCTTGAACACGGGTTCCAGCTCCCCGCCCGGCTTGGAATAGGCGAGAAAGGCGAAATCCGCCGACTGGCCGTGGCAATACCCGAGCCGGATCTCGTCGCCGATGATCCGCGGGCCCCAGGAGCGGTCGCGTATGCCGTGGCAGTCGATGTTCCAGCGCTTGCCGTCGAGTTCCAGCGTGCCGGTGTAGTGGCCCGGCTGATCGATGTGGCCGGCGAAGAACTCCGAGGTACCGTGAGCGGAGGTTTCCTCCGCGGGCAGCAAGCCGGTGAAACGCATGTCGAGCCGCACGCCGGGGCTCTCGTAGCCCATGTCGTAGACCAGGCCCGTTTCCACGCTTTTCAGCCAGTTTCCGCCCGGCAGTGACATGTCGCGCAGGTCCACGGGCGAGGTGATGGGCGCGTTCACATCGTAGCGGTAGACGGGCGCATCCCAGGGCAGATAACCCTTGGCGTCCCAGACCAGGCAGCCACCACCGTAAATGCCGAGTACCGGGCGGAACCAGTTGTAGAAATAGATGGTGATGGCGGCCTCGGGGATCCAGGCGCCGAACCACACGGTCTCCGTCCACCAGGGTTCCGTTGGCGAGTAGGTGTGGAAAGTGTCGACGGTGTCGCAGACGACGATCGGGGAACTCATCGGAACACTCCTCGGTGGATGCAAGTGACTATAGGTTTGGGCGATCAGCCCCCGGAATACTCCAAACGAGTGAAGCTCCGGCGGGGTTGGAACGCATTCCCGTCAGTGATGCGTGGATTACAGGCCTGCGCAGCCCTTGTTTGGATTATTGCCCCGGCAGCGCCGCATCGTGTGCAATCCGGGCACAACGATCATGAGTGCCCCGGAGGGTGTCCAGATGCACGTACGCACTGTCTGTTTCCGCCGTTTGCCCCTTGCCGCGCTGATCATGGCGGCAGGTGCCTTCCATGCCCGCGCTGAGCCGGTCGCCCTCGAAGAGGTCATCGTCACTGCAGAGCGCACGGAGAAAAGCCTGCAGGACACGCCGATCTCGGTCGTGGCGCTGAACTCGCAGGCCCTCGAGCGCCTGGGCATATCGAACGTCGCCGACATCGCCTCCTCGATTCCGAACATGAAGATGATGTCCTTCGGCATCAGCGCCACCACGATCCGCACGTACATCCGCGGCGTGGGCAACGTCGACAGCCAGATCGTGCTCGACTCGCCAGTGGGCATGTATCTCGATGGCGTCTACATGGCCCGCTCGGTCGGCCTGGTGGCAGACACTGCCGACATCGAGCGCGTCGAGGTGCTCCGCGGCCCGCAGGGCACGCTCTTCGGGCGCAACACCACGGGTGGTGCGGTGAACATCGTCACCAAGCGTCCGTCCGAGGACCTCGAGTTCAGCCAGTTGCTGAGCGGCGGCGAATACGGCCTCTTCAAATCCCGCACGTCTGTGAACCTGCCGCTGGGCGACACGGCAGCAGCGCGCGTCACCTACCAGAAGCACAAGCGCGACGGCTGGATCGAGAACGAAGGCAAGGGAGACGACTTCCACGCCTACGACCGTGACTCTTTCCGCGCTGACCTGCGCTGGCGCCCCATGGAAGACCTCACCATCGACTATGGCTACGACACCTCGCAGAACGACTTCACCGGCAACTACTACCACCTGCTCGAGGTGAGCACGAACTTCACGGGCGTGCTCACACCGCAGAACGGCCGACAGGATGACGCCAAGCTCCTGCTGCCCTACGAGGACAGCAAGGCAGAGACCTCCGGTCACACGCTCACCGCCTCCTACGAGACCGCTATCGGTACCGTGAAGTCCATTACCGCCTACCGTGAGGTCGAGGAAGACGCCTACCAGGACTATTCGGGCAACGACTTCATTCCCGTTTTCCGCAACAACCGTTTCAACGCCGATCAGGATCAGTTCTCGCAGGAACTGCAGCTCGCGGGCAGCAGCGACGACGGGCAATGGGAATACATCGCGGGCCTGTACTACTTCGAGGAAAGCGGCAACGAGACCTCGGGTGACGAGGTGACGTTCATCAGCTTGCTGCTCCCCCGCGACGTCGACGCCGACAACGAGACCACGGCGGCCTACGCCCAGGTAGGCTGGCGCCCCGGCCAGGGATCACCGTGGAAGTTCGTGCTGGGCGGCCGCTACACCGAAGACAAGCGCGAGGGTGACAACAACATCGTCGCGCCCGTCGACGACGACTGGTCGAACTTC
>JBILEG010000187.1:0-6685 GCA_044352225.1 Pseudomonadales bacterium
GTCCTCTGCCGTCGAGAACACCTGCGACTTGCGGGTCGGAATGGTGGTGTTCTTCTCGATCAGCGGGGTGGCCACGCCGCCCAGCGTCTCGATGCCCAGCGTGAGCGGGGTGACGTCGAGGAGCAGTACGTCTTTCACGCCGCCCGAGAGAACGGCACCCTGGATGGCCGCGCCCACGGCGACCGCCTCGTCCGGGTTCACGTCCTTGCGCGGCTCCTTGCCGAAGAAGGCTTTGACCTTGTCCTGCACCATCGGCATGCGGGTCTGGCCGCCAACGAGGATGACGTCCTGGATCTGTGAGGGGCTCTTGCCGGCGTCCTTCAGCGCGATGCGCACGGGCTCGAGGGTGCGCTCGACCAGCTCCTCGACCAGGGACTCGAGCTTGGCGCGCGACATCTTGACCACAAGGTGCTTCGGACCGGTGGCGTCTGCCGTGATGTACGGCAGGTTGACCTCGGTCTGCTGGCTGCTGGAGAGCTCGATCTTGGCCTTCTCTGCAGCTTCCTTGAGGCGCTGCATGGCGAGCGGATCGCCCTGCAGGGTGATGCCGCTCTCCTTCTTGAACTCGTCGGCGAGGTACTCGATCAGGCGCATGTCGAAGTCTTCGCCGCCGAGGAAGGTGTCACCGTTGGTGGAGAGCACCTCGAACTGCTTCTCACCGTCGACGTCGGCGATCTCGATGACCGAGATGTCGAAAGTGCCGCCGCCAAGATCGTAGACCGCGATCAGGTGATCGCCCGGGCCGCGATCCATGCCGAAGGCAAGGGCCGCCGCGGTGGGCTCGTTGATGATGCGCTTGACCTCGAGGCCGGCGATGCGGCCGGCGTCCTTGGTGGCCTGGCGCTGCGAGTCGTTGAAGTAGGCAGGCACCGTGATCACGGCCTCGGTGACGGCCTCGCCGAGATAGTCCTCAGCGGTTTTCTTCATTTTCTTCAGAACCTGCGCCGAGATCTGCGGCGGGGCCATCTTCTGGCCTTTCACGTCGACCCAGGCGTCGCCGTTGTCGGCGCGGGCGATGGTGTAGGGCACCATCTTGATGTCTTTCTGGACGACCGCGTCGTCGAAGCGACGGCCGATCAGGCGCTTCACCGCATAGAGCGTGTTGCGCGGGTTGGTGACCGCCTGGCGCTTGGCGGCTTGCCCCACGAGGATCTCGCCGTCATCGCTGTAGGCAACGATGGAAGGCGTGGTGCGCGCGCCTTCGGCGTTCTCGATGACCTTGGGCTTGCCGCCCTCCATGATCGACACGCAGGAGTTGGTGGTGCCGAGGTCGATACCGATGATCTTGCCCATCTGAGTCTCCGTTTCCCTTGGGAGCGGGGCGGCTACCGTAGCCGAACCGCTGCTGTTTCGCTAATGACCAGAGATATTGGCCCGCTTCCGGGCTTTTCAAGATGCCTCAGGCGGTTTCGTCGATGCGCGGGGCGGGTTTTGCCACCACGACCATCGCCGGGCGCAGCAGGCGGCCGTTCAGCGTGTAGCCTTTCTGCATGACCTGAACCACCGAATTGGGCGCCACGGCGGGCTGCTCGATCATGGCCATCGCCTGATGGAGTTCGGGGTTGAACGTCTGACCGGTCGGATCCACCGATTGCACGTCGAACTTCTGCAACACGTCGAGGAAGCTCTTCAGCGTGAGCTGCACGCCCTCGCCCAGCGCACGGGTGACTTCGGAGGGTTCGCCCATGGCGGCGAGCGCACGCTCCAGGTTGTCGAGCACCGGCAACAGCGAACCCGCAAACCGCTCGAGCGCGAACTTGCGCGCGTTCTCGACGTCACGCTCGGCGCGGCGGACCATGTTCTGGGCCTCGGCCTGGACGCGCAGGGCCCGGTCTTCGGCGGCGGCGAGTTGCTGGCGCAGTTGCTCGATCTGTGCGGCAGGATCGGCGCCTTCGGCGGACGGATCGATGCCGTCGTGTTGCGTGCTGTTGTCGTCGGACACGGTGCCTCCGTGGGTGCGGGAACGGTCGGGATCAGGCGTAAATGGGGGCACGGGCGGCATTTTCAAGGCCTGCCCGTCGGCCGAGGGGTTTCAGCTACCCCGCAGGGCAGCGCTCAGCATGCGCGCAGTGATGTCCACCACCGGGATCACGCGCTCGTAGGGCATGCGGGTGGGGCCGATGACCCCGAGCACGCCCACGGTGCGCCCGGATGTCTGGTAGGGCGCGGTGATCAGACTGAAGTCTACGAGGGGGCCGAAGCCCGCCTCCTCGCCCACGAAGATCTGCACCCCGTCGGCACGGGCGCTGCGCTCCATCAGGTGCAGAAGGTCTTTCTGCTGCTGGAAGGCCTCGAAGAGCTCGCGCAGCCGGGGCATGTTGTCGCCGTGTGCGGTGTCGAGCAGGTGTGCCTGCCCCGCCACCACGTAACCCGCTTCACGACCCTCGGGCAGCAGCGCGCGGCTGGCGAGCGAGATGGCGCCGTCCAGCAGGCTGTCGATGCTGGCCCGGGTATCGCGCATGGCCTGCAGCAGGTCCTCGCGGATGCGCTCGATCGACACGCCGGCGAAACGGTTGTTGAGGTAGTTGGCGGCAGTGCGCAGCTCGATCTCGTCGTACTCGCGGTCGGTGTGGATGATGCGGTTCTGCACCTCGCGCTGGTCCAGCACCAGGATCACCAGCACACGGTGCCCGGAGAGCGGCAGGAACTCGACGTGGCGCAAGCTCCCCTCGTCGGCGCGCGGCACGGTGACCAGGCCCGTCTGGTGGGTGATGCGCGAGAGCAGATTCGAGGCGGCAGCCACCAGCTCGGGGGTGGTCTTGTCGGGGTCGAGCTGGAAACGGATGTCCTGCAATTCGGCGTCGTGCAGGGATTGCATCGTCACGAGCGTATCGATGAAGAAGCGGTAGGCCCGGGCGGTGGGCACGCGACCCGCGGAGGTGTGCGGCGTCTGCACGAAGCCGCGGCTCTCGAGTTCGGCCATCACCGAGCGCACCGTGGCGGGGCTCACGGGGACGCCGCTCTCGTGCAGCAGCGTACGCGAGCCCACCGGCTGCCCCTCGCGGATGTACATCCGCACGAGGGTGCGCAGCAAATGCTGCTCGCGTTCTGTCAGGCTGAGCCCGTTCATGCGCTGGAGCGGTGTCCGTTAGGGGGGATCGGCCGGATTCTAGCACCGCCCGCAGGTCCGCCCGGAAGCCCCGTGACGACACGCGCGGCGATGGGGTATAACCCGCGCATGCTGCGCTCCCTTGCCATCCGCAATCACAGCCTCATCGCCACCCTCGACCTCGAGCTCGAGGGGGGTTTCTGCGTGATCACGGGCGAGACCGGCGCGGGCAAATCCATCGTGCTCGACGCCCTGGGACTCGCCATCGGCAACCGTGCCGACGCCCGCGCCCTGCGCGAGGGCGCCGAGCGGCTCGAGGTGAGCGCGGAGTTCGATGTCTCGGCCACGCCCGCAGCGCAGGCCTGGCTCGCGGAGCGCTCACTTGAGCAGGAAGACGCCTGCGTGCTGCGCCGCGTGATGACGCGCGACGGCCGTTCGCGGGCCTGGGTCAACGGGCAGGCGGCAACGCTCGCCGACCTCAAATCCCTCGGCGATATGCTGGTCGACATGCACGCCCAGCATGAGCACCACGCGCTCCTCAGCCGCGCCACGCAGCAGCAGGTGCTGGACGATGTGGGCGGGCAGGCGCCGCGCGCTCGGGCCGTTGCCACGGCCTATGCGGCCTGGCGCGATTGCCGGGACGAACTCGCCGCACTCGAAGCCGGCGCCCGCGAGCGCGAAGACCGCCGAGAATTGCTGCGCTACCAGTTGCAGGAGTTGCAGGAACTCGGTCTCTCCGAGGGCGAGACAGAGGCACTGGAGTCCCGCCAGCGCCTGCTCGCCAACGCGGGTGAGCTGGGCACGCAGGTACAGGCACTGCTGGCACTCTGCGAGGGCGACGAGCGCGGCGGACTGCTCGCCCTGCTGCGCAAGGCCAGCACCATGACCGCCGCGCTGCAACCGCTGGGCGCGCGCGCTGAGGGCCTGCGCGACCTGATCTCCTCGGCAGCGATACAGGTCGAGGAAGCGCGCCGCGAACTGCTGCATCTGGGTGACACCATCGAATCCGACCCGGCGGCGCTCGCCGCGGTGGAAGCAAGGCTCTCGCTGATCTACCAACTCGCCCGCAAGCACCGCGTGACGCCCGCTGAACTCCCGGCCCTGCAACAACGCCTGCAGGACGAAGAGCGCGGCATAGCAGGCTCGGACGCGCGCATCGGGCAGCTTGCCGGGCAGCTCGACGCCCTGCGCGCGGCATGGGCCACCGAGGCCAAGGCGCTCGGCACGGCGCGGCGGCGTGCGGCGGCAGAGGTATCCGTGCGGGTGGGCGAGCAGCTCGCCTTCCTCGGCATGGGCGCCTGCCGTTTCGATATCGCGGTCACGCCGGTGAGCGGCAAGGATCCCTCGCCACACGGCACGGAACAGATCGAATTCATGGTGGCCACCAACCCGGGCGCGACACCGGGCCCGCTGGCGCGCATTGCCTCCGGCGGCGAGCTCTCGCGGATCAGCCTGGCGATACAGGTGATCACGGCCAGCCGCTCCACCACGCCCACGGTGATCTTCGACGAAGTGGACGTGGGCATCGGCGGCGCCACGGCCGATGCAGTAGGCAGCCTGCTGCAAGAGCTCGGCCGGCACGCGCAGGTGCTCTGCGTCACGCACCTTGCACAAGTGGCCGCACGCGGGATCCATCACCTGCGTGCCGCGAAAACGGTAACCGACGGGGTGACGAGTGCGAGCCTCGAGGCCTTGTCAGGAAACGAGCGGGTGGAAGAAATCGCCCGCATGATCGGGGGCCGCAACCTGACGGCCAAGACCCGCGCACACGCCAAAGAGATGCTCCAGACCGCCGCCGGCTGATCAGGGCGTGTCGGGGCGCTCCTTCACGTAGAGCACCATGCTGTGCCCCACGATACGAAAGCCGTGACGCTCGGCGATCACGCGCTGCAGGCGCTCGATCTCCGGGTCGAAGAACTCGATCACCCGGCCGGTATCGACACAGACCATATGGTCGTGATGCTCGCCGCGCACCAGTTCGAACACCGAATGCCCGCCCTCGAAGTTGTGCCGCTCCACGAGCCCGGCCTGCTCGAACTGCGTGAGCACGCGATAGACCGTGGCAAGGCCGACATCGTCACCGGCCTCGAGGAGCGCGCGATAGACGTCTTCGGCACTCATGTGCTGACGCTCTTCGGGACGGGACTCGAGGATCTGGAGAATCTTCAGCCGCGGCAGCGTGACCTTGAGCCCCGCCTTCTTCAGGCCGGTGTCGTCCTTGCGGTCCATAGGTGAAGCAACCCTGCGGGAGAGGTGGTGAGGATCCGGGTGCAAAGGGTTCGGGGCCTGTGGGAGAATGCCTCCGATCTCGCCCGATCGTCGGGCCAACATAACGGAACGCTTTTGCCAATGCAAAGCACGCGCTACGCACTGCTTCTCGCTGCCCTGGTAGTCCTCGGCGGATGCGGCTTCAACTTCAAGATGCCGAACCTCGGCGTCTACAAGATCGACATCCCGCAGGGCAACATCGTGACGCAGGAGATGGTCGACCAACTCCGTCCCGGTATGAGCAAGCGGCAAGTGCGTTTCGTGATGGGCACGCCGCTCATCCTCGATACCTTCGAGCCCGAGCGCTGGGATTACCTGCGCTCGCTCGAGACGCGCAAGCAGAAGCGCAGCCAGCAGCGCATCAGCCTGTTCTTCGAGAACGACACCTTGGTCCGCATGGAGGGCGATCTGGCGCCGGGCGGCGCGAAGAGCGAGCCTGCCGCCCAGTAAGTCTGATCAGGCGCGACGCGCCTTCGCCCTGCGCCTGCGGGATTCCATAGGGTCAACGCGCAGCGGCCGGTAGATCTCCACCCGGTCGCCGTCTGCCAGCGGATGCACACGCGGGTCTTCGACGCGCCGCCCGAAGACGCCTACCGCAGCCTGCGCCACATCCAGTCCTTCAACCTGCCTTGCGATGTCCGACAGCAGCAGTGCTTCCAGCACGGTGCAACGCTCGGGCACTTCGATGGCAATCAGGATCTGCCGCTCGGGGAGCGCATACGCCACCTCGACGCGGATGCGTCCGGCCTCAGCGGCCATGCAACTCGCGGGCGCGGCGGCATACGGCATCGACCAGACCATTCGCCACGGATTCGAACAGCTGCCGGGCCGCGCGGCTCGCCAGCGAATTGCTGAGCCTGAAGGCGAGCCGCAACGAGACCTTGCAGGCGTCGTCACGCAGCACCTCGAAACTCCACTGGCCCTCGAAACGCTCGAAGGGGCCTTCGAGCAGCTCCATGTCGATGGCTTTGGGAGAAGACAGGCGATTGCGGGTGGTGAAGCTCTGGCGGATACCGGCTTTGGCAAGATGCAGGCGGGCCTCGACCATCTCCTCGCTGCGGCTGAGCACCTCTGCGCCAACGCAGCCCTCCATGAAGCGCGGATAGGACTCGATGTCGTTCACCAGTTCGAACATCGACTGCGCCGGATACAACATCAGGGCGCTGCGGTGGATTTCGGTGAGCATGGGCTGGTGCGGGACCGCGTTCGTGAAAAGCGGCGGACTATACCCGATGCGCCCGGCCCATGCTCCTCAGGGCGGGGATCGGAGGCTGTTGTCGCGGGCATGGCCCGCTCCTACACGGGAATCGCCCGATGCAGGAGGGGGCAATGCCCCCGACACCACAGAACCTGCAGGAGGGGGCCATG
>JBILEG010000188.1:0-6672 GCA_044352225.1 Pseudomonadales bacterium
GAACGTCGAGGAAAGCTCGATCCAGATCGACTACGCCGACATCATCCAGGCGGTCGACGTGGGCGACCGCATCACCGTCGACAACGGACTCATCAACCTCGAGGTGTTGAGCAAGCAGGAGCGCGTGATGCGCTGCCGCGTGATCGACGGCGGCTCGCTCGGCAGCAAGCGCCACGTGAACCTCCCCGGCATCCGCGTGAACCTTCCCGCCATCACCGAGAAAGACCGTCACGACATCGCCTTCGGCGTGGCCCACGACGTCGACTACATCGCGCTCTCCTTCGTGCGCGAGGCAGCCGATGTGCGCGCGCTGCGAGAGTTCCTGGGCGAGAAGGCTCGCAAGGTGAAGGTCATCGCCAAGATCGAGGACCAGGAGGGCGTGCGCAATCTCGACGAGATCGTGCAGGAGGCCGACGGCATCATGGTGGCGCGCGGGGATCTGGGCGTGGAGGTGAACTTCTACGAATTGCCCAACATCCAGCGCCGCATCGTGCGCACCTGCGCCGAGCAGGGAAAGCGCGTGATCGTGGCCACGCACCTGCTGGAATCCATGATCCAGAACCCGGTCCCGACGCGCGCCGAGGTCACGGATGTGGCGAACGCAGTCTACGAGGAAGCCGACGCGGTGATGCTCTCGGGCGAGACCACCATCGGCAAGCACCCGATGAAGTGCGTGGAATACCTCGATCGCATCTGCCTCGCCACCGAGCCGCAACGGGGGCTGCGCTTCACCGAGAAGCTCGTGCTCACCGAGCAGAAGCAGAGCCTTGCCGCCAGCGCCGCGCACCTGGCGGAACTCGTGGCGGCGAAGGGCATCGTGGTGATCACGCGCAGCGGTCGGATGGCCAATTACGTCACCAACTGCCACCCGTTCACGCCGCTCGTCTACGCGTTCTCGAACGATTCTCGTACGCGCCGCCAACTTGCCCTGAACCGCGGTGTACGTGCGCACCGCAGCAACTTCAGCACCAACCCCGAGAAGACGCTCGCCAGCGCTTTCGCGATCCTGGTGGAGCGCGAAGGTTTCTCTCCCGGTGACAAGGTGGTGGTCATCTCGGATATCCTCGAAGGCGCAGGCGTCGAAGCCATCCACGTGCGCGAGATCCCCGCCCGCCTCTGATCGAAACCCATGGCCGGGCGTCGCGCCCGGCCACACGAACCCAGCAGGACACAGCCCGAATGGACGAGAAAATCACGGTCACGGTGCAGAGCGAGTATCGCCCCGAACACTCTGACCCGGGCGCAGGGCGTTTTGCCTTCGCCTACCACATCACCATCGCCAACCGCGGTGGCGAGGCGGCGCAGCTGATCAGCCGCCACTGGCTGATCACCGACGGCAACGAGCGCGAGGAAGAAGTGCGGGGGCTCGGCGTGGTGGGCGAGCAGCCACGCATCATGCCCGGTGCTGCCCACGTGTATTCCAGTGGCGCGGTGCTGCCCACGGCGGTGGGCAGCATGGCGGGCAGCTACCAGTTCGTGCGCGACGACGGGCGCGTGTTCCAGGTGCCCATTCCGGCCTTCAGGCTTGCCGTGCCGCATGCGCTCAACTGATATCGCACCCGTTCGCGCCTTCCTCGGCTGCCCTACGCCGGAAGGCTGGATCGCGGCAGCCGTTGCCGAGCCCGCGTTGCTCCTCACGGATCACGCCAACTGCGAAAAAAAGGCGGCAGGCACGGCGCTCAACCTGCTGTTCCGCTACAGCAACGACGCCACGCTGATGGACTGGCTCTCGCGTCTCGCGCGCGAGGAATTGCGGCACTTCGAGCAGGTGCTGGCGATCATGAAGAAGCGCGGCATTCCATTCCGGACGCTGGGGGCCGCGCGTTATGCCGGCGGTCTGCGGGAACTGGTGCGCACGCACGAGCCCGCCAGGCTGGTCGATACGCTCATCGCCGGTGCCTTCATCGAGGCGCGCTCCTGTGAGCGCTTTGCCGCGCTCGCGCCGCGGCTCGATCCCGAACTGGGCAGCTTCTACACGCGGCTGCTCTCGTCGGAAGCGCGGCACTTCCGCTCCTATCTGACAGCGGCCGAGCGCGCCGCAGGCAGCCGCGACATCAGCAGCCGCATTGCCGAGTTCCGCGCGCGCGAACAAGAGCTGATCGAAGCGTCGGACACCGAGTTCCGTTTCCACAGTGGCCCGCCGTCGATGCCGGTGGCCGCATGACACCCGCGACAAGGAGTCGCCCATGCTGAAGATGCTGCTGCGCTCCGCTGGCGTGGGTGTGCTGATCGCCGTTGCCCTGGTGTACTGGCCGACGGGTGCAGCCGTGCCGCCCGCGGAGGGTGTTTCCCCATTGGTGCAGGTCTATACCACCCGTAGCTGCGGTTATTGCAAGCTGCTGCGCCGCTACCTGGCGGCGCGCGGCATCGCCTACGCCGAGTACGACATCGAGACCAACCGCACTGCCTGGCTCGCCTTCAAGGCCTCGGGCGGGCAGGGTGTGCCATTCGTCGTGATCGGTGCGCAGCGCATCCACGGCTTCAATCCTGTGGCGCTCGAGAAGGCGCTGGATGCTGCCGAACCACGCAGTGCGGTATCGGAAGGATCCGCGAGCGGCTGAGTCCGGCGCTGATCGAGCAGATCCTGGAGCATGTGAGAGGGAAAGGAGAGCACAGCGCGGCATCGCTCGGCCCGCCGTCGACGAGGCCGCCGGTACGTGCGTGAGTGGCGCCTGGGAAGGCGGGCGAATCGGGAGCAGGGAGGCTGCGATCAAGGATCGGCAGAGAGCTGTGTTGCGCGCAGCTGAGATGCGCAGGGATCCCGGGGATTGTTCGGGCTGCGAAGGGCGCTGCGCATTTCCGGGGTTGAGCGCAGTGCAGGGGAATTATTCTTCCTATGCTTCGTGCGCGCCGAAAATTGACCAGCAAATGAGGGTTGGACAGAATTCAGTGCGCGCGAACACCAGGAGCACACGATGCCGGACGAGATTCATTACGGCGACGGTGACGACTACATCGACTTGTCGACGCTTTCTCCCGAGCAATCCCGCGCGATCATCTTCCCGGGCGCCGGGAATGACACGATCGTCGGCCATGCCGGCTTCAACGGCGTTGTGGTCTCCAGTCCCGGCAACGATCACGTCGAGTACGCGCCCTACGCCTGCTGGTATGAATCCGCCGGGATCGTCGCGGATCTCGGCGCCGGCGTGCTGTTCGACGGCTCCGGCGGCCAGGATAAGTTGCTCGGCGTGACCGCGCTGCACGGCAGCAGCTACGCCGACCGGGTGACGGGCTCCGCGGCGGACGAGTGGTTCGGCCTGCTACGCGGAAACGACACGGTCGACGGCGGCGCGGGACGCGATACGCTGTATGTGGGCGGACTACTCGCCGATCTCTCGATCCGCTTCATCGGCAATGGCGAGATCGTGAAGCTTACGCAAACCCTGACGGGCGAGGTCGACACCGCCCGAGGCATCGAGATACTGAGCTTCGACGACGGCAGTCTCGATCTCGCCGCACTGCGCTACGCCGAGCTCGGAACGCGCTTCTTCGCGCCGGTCGCCGACGCGCAGCCTGAGGCCTTCGTGGAACAACTGGCCAGTCTGCAGTTTCCCGCGCTTGTGATGATCGACGAAGCGGTCGGTGATTTCACCGGCGACGGCATTCCGGACCTGCTGGTCGCACCCTCGGATTCGCTGCAGCCCGGCACGCCGCGCACCTACCCTACGCCGGGCCGCCTGGTGCTGCTCGAAGGCACCGGCGACGGCAACTTCATCGACGGCAGCTGGCGATTGCCCGACGGCGGAGACTTCGACACCACGGTGCGCAAGTTCCGTGTCGCGGACTTCAACGACGACGGCCAGATGGACATCGTCGCTGCGGTGAACTACGAGGACGGCCGGCTCACCGCCGATCCGGACTACGTCATCGCGCCGCATGTCCTGCTGCTCTCGGACGGAAACGGCGGCTTCGACAAGCTCCCGCTCGGCTACACCAACTGGGGTCACGGGATCGCGGTCGGCGATTACGACGGCGATGGCCGCGAGGACGTGTTCATCGGCGGGCTGATCAATATCCCGGGGGATGCCAGCAACGGAGCGCTGATCCTGCAGACTACGCAAGTCGGTGTATTCGAGAAGCTGATCGTCACCGGTGGCACGCTGAACCTGTCCAACGAGCTCGTGGACGTGAACGGCGACGGACGCACGGACCTGCTCGGGATGGGGCGACTGCAGGGCCAGACCATCGAGATCCGCCTGCAGCAGGAGGATGGGTCGCTCGGGCAGGCCACGTACTACGAGTTGCCGTACACGCGCATCGAGGAAGGGCTCAATTGGACCTTCGAGCCCGCGGTGTTCACCATCGCCGAGCGTGATGGGCAGGAGTTCATCAACCTCGGCTTCAGCGACTCGCATCTCGCAGACCTCGACCACGACGGCCGCCCGGAACTGGTGGCGAACCTGCTGAACATGGAGTTGCACTACGTCGACGGCGTGCTGAACGAATCCGGCGCACGGAGCATGCCCTCGCTCGGCGTGTATACGATCGGAACGGACGGCACGCTCGACGAGATGCCGATCGTCTTCCACGACTGGGACAGCACGGACAACTTCATCTTCTCCTCGCAGACCCTCGACTTCGACGGCGATGGGCATCTCGATTTCTTCGTGCAGTCGATCAGCCCGGAAGGGCAGCCGCGCGTCTACCTGAACGATGGCGTGGGGCGCTTCACGCGGCTGCCGGAGTCATTGCTTCCGTACGTCGAGATCGCCGACAACGTCACCCAGACCGTCGCGGTCGCGGAAGACTTCAACGGCGACGGACTGATGGATATCCTGATGCGCCCAAACGCGCTGCAGGGCCAGCCCGGCGATGCGATCCCGCTGCTCTCGGTACACCTTGGCAAGCAGCGCATCGGCACCGGCCCGGACTACGGGTATGCGAATGCCGCTCCGGGCTTCAACGAGTCTTATTATCTGGCCGAGCATCCCGACGTGGCCGCCGCCGTGGCCGATGGCAGCTGGGCCTCGGGTCTAGCGCATTACCTCGCGATCGGTCGCGCCGCGGGCTGGCACGGGTTTGCGCCGTTCACGCGTGTGCAGGGCACGATCGGCGCCGATGATGTCGTGCTGCGCGAGGGTGGCGAGCAGTTCCTCGGCGCTGCGGGCAACGACAAGGCCGCGGGCTTGGCAGGCGCCGATGTGTTGCTGGGCGAGGCCGGCAACGACACACTGCTGGGCGGGCTGGGCAACGACACGCTGCTCGGCGGCACGGGCAACGACTTGCTGACCGGCGGCGACGACGCCGACTTGCTCCAGGGCGGCGCGGGCATCGATACGCTGACGGGGGGTGCGGGCAACGACACGCTGACCGGCGGCACCGAGGCCGACGAGATGCGGGGTGGCACGGGAGACGACCTGTACGTGGTGGGTGCCACCGACAGCCTCGCCGAGAACAGCGCCGAGGGCACCGACACGGTGCAGGCCTCGGTTGCCTGGGTGCTCGCGGCGAACATCGAGAACCTGACGCTCACCGGGGCCGCGGGCATCGCGGGCACCGGCAACGCGCTCGGCAACACGCTCACCGGCAACGGCGGTGCCAATGCGCTCAACGGCGGCAGCGGTGCCGACACGCTTGTGGGCGGCGGGGGTAACGACACGCTCACCGGTGGCGCGGCGGCCGATGATCTGCAGGGTGGTACCGGGGATGATCTCTACATCGCCGGCTTTGGCGATACCACTACAGAGAATGCGGCCGAAGGCACGGACGCGGTGCAGAGCGATGCCACCTGGACGCTGGGTGCCAACCTCGAGAACCTGAGCCTGGTCGGTGTCTCGAACCTGAACGGCTTCGGCAACGAACTTGCGAATGCGATCACGGGCAACACCGCGAACAATGCGCTGAACGGCTATGGCGGTGACGACACGCTGGCGGGCGGCCTCGGCAACGATACGCTCACGGGTTCGGCCGGTGCGGATTCGCTGCTCGGCGGTCAGGGCGACGACACCTACGTCATCGATACATCCGATACCGTGACGGAGCTGGCGAACCAGGGCATCGACACGATGCAGTCCGTGCTCACCGCGACGGTCGCGGCGAACGTCGAGAACCTGACGTTGACCGGCGGCCAGAACGTGGGCGTCACGGGTAACATCCTCGCCAACCTGCTGGTGGGCAACATCGCCAAGAACACGCTGAACGGCGCGGGCGGCAACGACACCCTGCAGGGTGGCGGCGGCAGCGATACGCTGACCGGCGGGGCGGGCAGCGATCTGTTCGTGTTCGATGCCGCGCTGTCGGCAGCCACCAACGTCGACACGGTGAACGATTTCGTGATCGGCACCGACAAGCTGCAGCTCGACGCCGATGTGTTCACTGCGCTGAGCGCGGGTGTGGCGCTGGCCGAGACTCAGTTCGTGTCGGGCGCGGGCGTGACAACGGCGCAGGACGCAAGCGATCGCATCCTCTACAACAGCACGAACGGCGCGCTCTACTACGATGCGGACGGCACCGGTGCCCTCGCGCCGGTACGGTTCGCGACGCTGGGTGGTGCGCAGCATCCAGTACTCACGGCCGGGGACTTCGTCGTGGTGGGCTGAGCCCAGTAACCAAGGGGTCAATCAAGGACTCTGACCCCTTGATTCCATATCGGCTGCTACTGCAGCGAGCCAACCTTTCGGATGCCGTACGCTGCCAGACGCTCGTCAGCGGTGACGAGTTCCAGACCCTCGG
>JBILEG010000189.1:0-6633 GCA_044352225.1 Pseudomonadales bacterium
CCAAGCGTCGCTTCGAGCCGAACCTGCACCGGCACCGCTTCTACAGCGAAGCCGAGAAGCGCTTCGTGACGCTGCGTGTGTCTGCCAAGGGCATGCGCATCATCGACAAACTCGGCGTGGACGGGGTACTTGCCCAGATCCGCGCCCGCGGCGAACGCGTCTGACGCCGGCCACACACAGAGGAACATGAGCCATGCGTGACAAGATCAAGCTCGTATCCACCGCCGGTACCGGCCACTACTACACCACCGACAAGAACAAGCGCACGACGCCTGACAAGCTCGAGTTCAAGAAGTACGACCCCGTCGTCCGCAAGCACGTGGCCTACAAGGAATCGAAGATCAAGTGAGCCGCCTGAGAGCGCTCCCGGAACCCGGCCAAGGCCGGGTTTTTTGTGCCTGCGTGTTGCCCTGAACCGCCGGTAGCCGCCCGTGCCTGAACTGCCCGAGGTAGAGACCACCCGCCGCGGCATCCTGCCCGCGACAAAGGGCCGCTCGGTGAGCGCCGTGGTGCTGCGCGAGCGGCGGCTGCGTTGGCCCATAGACCCGGCGTTGCCCTCCCTGATCACGGGCCGTTTGCTCGAGGACATCGAGCGCCGCGCCAAGTACCTGCTGTTCCGCTTCGCCAACGGCACTCTGCTGGTGCACCTGGGGATGTCGGGCAGCCTGCGCCTGATCGAGGGCGTGCCGCCGCCCCTGCGCAAGCATGATCACGTCGATCTCGTCTTCGAGGGCGGTGCGCTGCTCCGCTACCATGACCCGCGCCGTTTCGGCTGCATGCTCTGGATCGAGGGCGATGCCAGCGCGCATCCCCTGCTCCGCGACCTCGGGCCCGAGCCGCTGGAGGAGGGTTTCGACGGCGCGGTGCTGTTCCGGGCCTCACGCGGGCGTCGCAGCGCGGTAAAGCAGTTGCTGATGGACGGCACGGTGGTGGTCGGCGTGGGGAATATCTATGCGAGCGAGGCCTTGTTCCGCGCTGGCATCGACCCACGCCGCGCTGCCGGAAAAGTGTCCGCGGCGCGCTATGAGGCGCTGGCGAGCGCCGTGCGGGAGGTGCTTGGCGAGTCCGTCGCCACCGGCGGCACCACGCTCAGGGACTATGTGGACAGCAACGGTCGACCGGGCGAGTTTGCCTTGCGGCTCAATGTTTATGGCCGCGAGGGCGAAGCCTGCCCGCGTTGTGCTGCCGCCATCCGGCAGGTGCGGCTGGGGCAGCGCAGCACATTCTTCTGCATCGGCTGCCAGCGCTGAGCGCCATGTCGCGGGCATGGCCCGCTCCTACGGTGGGATGTCGCGGGCATGGCCCGCTCCTACGGGGAATTCGTCGCGGTGCCCAGCCGCGCCAGCTTGATCAGCAGCGCTTCCCGTGATTCCACATGTGCAGGATCGTCCGGGATGCAGTCCACCGGGCAGACCGTGCGGCACTGCGGCTCATCGAAGTGCCCCACGCACTCGGTGCAGCGCGTTGGGTCGATCTGGTAGATCTCGTCGCCCTGGAAGATCGCTTCGTTGGGGCAAACAGGTTCGCAGACATCGCAATTGATGCACTGCGCAGTGATGATCAGGGCCACGGTAGCCGCTCCGGGATCTCAGGGAACCGGAAACTTGCCGACCAGTGCCAGCTTTACCTCCGGGTGTACGAAGTTCGCGACCTCACCCTGCAGCGAGGCGATCTCGCGTACCAGTGAAGACGAGATGTAGGACAGGTGGTCCGAAGGGGTGAGGAACACCGTCTCGAATTCCGAGTCCATGGCGCGGTTCATGTTGGCGAGCTGGAACTCGTACTCGAAGTCCGACACCGCCCTCAGACCCCGCAGCACGGCGCAGGCCCCGCGTTCGCGCAGGAACTTCACCACCAGGATGTCGAAGCCGACGACCTCCACGTTGGGCACGTGAGCGAGCGCTTTCTGGCAGAGCTCGATACGCTCCTCGCTGGAGAACAACGGTTTCTTGCGATCGCTCCGCGCGATGGCGACCACCACGTGATCGAACAGGCGGCACGCACGCTCGACGAGGTCGACGTGACCGTTGGTGATAGGATCGAAGGTGCCCGGGTAAACGATGCTTCGCATGGACATGTGGCGCCGTTGCCTGGGGGAGCCGCATGGTAGCCAAAAGGCCCACGGCCCACAAACGGGCGTGCTTCGCCGGACACACGTGCGTAAAGACGGGAACACCTCGCGCCATGTACAGCCAGCTCGAATACCGCGTTGCCGTCCCTGCCGACGTGGCCGAATGCATCCGGATACGCGGCTTGACCCGGGAGAACGCGATCTCTGTCGAGCGTCTCGCATCTCTGGGAATCACGCAGGCATCCTGGGCGGAATCGGTGCAAGACGGCTCATTGCCTGGCGTCGTGTGCACCTTTGAAGAACGCATCATCGGGTATTGCTTCGGCGAGCGGGATACCGGGGAGATCGTGGTTCTTGCGCTGCTGCCGCAGCACGAAGACAAAGGCATCGGGAGGGTGCTGTTGAGCAAGGTTTCCAGCGTGCTGTTCGGGCAAGGACACCGCAGGCTGTTTCTTGGCTGCTCTGCAGATCCAGAGAGCAGATCATTTGGCTTTTATCGCCATCTCGGTTGGCGCTCAACCGGGACATTCGACGCCAACGAGGACGAAATCCTTGAATTCTTTCCGGCTTGAAACGGCGATACCCGCGCATTCGCCCAAACGGGCCCCCGAGGGCACAGTGCCGGGTCGAAGCCTTCGATGAAACTCGACATCTCGACCCGCCTGCCTTGCACGCTGGACCAAGCGGTGTCGCAGCTCATGACCACGCGGCTGCTGCAGTACGTGTCCTGTCCGCTGGTTTTCTTCAAGCCGGTTGACGCGCCTCAACTCCCGCACACGTGGACAGTCGGCACCCATTGGGTATTCCTCACCCTCTTCGGGTTCCTGCCTTTCGGGCAACAGGCAATCGTCATTTCAATGCCACCCGCCGAGACAGGTTTCGCCTTGCGGGACGCAGGGCACAGCAGGCTGATTCCTGTCTGGGACCACATGATCACCATAGAGCCGAATGCGGCGGGCGTTGTCTATCGGGATCGAGTCGAGGTGCGGGCGGGGGTTCTCACGCCCTTCATCTGGGTGTTCGCCCAGATCTTCTACCGCCACCGGCAGCGTCGCTGGAGGCGGCTTGCCGCCAACGGCTTCGACTACGGCGAAAGCGGCGCCTCTACGCGGAACAATCTGTAAGCCACCTGCCCCGCCCGCCTGTCGCGGTGCAGTGACCATGAGGGCGGCACCTGCGGCTCGGCTTCGTCCACGCCGGACTCCACGTAGACCAGCGCGGCCTGCGCCAGTGCGCCACCGCGCAGCAGCGCCTCGATCGCACGCTCCAACAGCCCCTGATGGAAGGGCGGGTCGAGGAAGACGATGTCGAAAGGCCGCTTCAGCGGCTGCTTCAGGAACGAAAGCGCATCGCGCTCCACGACATGGGCCTCTGATGCTCCGAGCCGAATCGCATTCGCGCGCAATTGCGCGGCAACGGCAGGGGCTTGCTCCACCAGCGTGACACTCGACGCACCGCGCGAGAGCGCCTCGAATCCCAGCGCGCCGGTGCCGGCGAAGAGATCCAGGCAGTGACTTGCGGGCAGCAGGGGCTGCAGCCAGTTGAAAAGCGTCTCGCGCACACGGTCGGGCGTGGGGCGCAGGCCCGGCGCGTCGCTGAACTCGAGCACGCGCCCGCGCCAGCTTCCGCCGATCAGGCGTACGCGGTTGCGGGGGCCCCTGGCGGGAGGACGCGGTTTCGTCATGCGCAGGCTCTGCGGGGGTGCGGCCGGAGGATACAGTATGATTCCCGCCTCTCCTGTTCCCGTGCCAGCCGATGAAGTTCTTCAAACGAGACGAGCCCGCCCCCGCCCCCGATGTTCCGGCGGCCCCGCAGGACGCACCGCGCAGTAGCTGGCTCACGCGCTTGCGCAACGGCCTCGGCAAGACGCGCAGCGCACTCTCGGAGGGCTTGGCCAGCCTCTTCCTTGGCCGCAAGACCCTTGATGACGATCTTCTGGAAGAACTCGAGACGCGGCTCCTCCTGGCCGATGTGGGCGTCAAGACAACGCGCGAGGTGCTGGACGCGCTCACCCGCCGTGTGAAGCGCAAGGAACTCGCCGATGCAGACGCGCTCTACCGCGCCCTCAAGGAAGAACTAACCGCCGTGCTCGCGCCCAGCACAAAGCCGCTGGTGATTCCCGAGAGCGACAAGCCCTTCGTGATCCTGATGGTCGGCGTGAACGGGGCGGGCAAGACCACCACCGTGGGCAAACTCGCCCGGCGCCTCCAGGACGAGGGCCGCTCGGTGATGCTCGCCGCAGGCGATACGTTCCGCGCTGCCGCGGTCGAGCAGCTCCAGACCTGGGGTGCGCGGAACAACGTACCTGTGATCGCCCAGCAGACCGGCGCCGACAGCGCCTCGGTGATTTTCGACGCCGTGCAGGCCGCCGGAGCGAGGGGTGCCGATGTGTTGCTCGCCGACACTGCAGGCCGCCTGCACGTGAAGGCCAACCTGATGGAGGAGCTGCGCAAGATCGTGCGGGTGATGCAGAAGCTCGATACCGCCGCGCCCCACGAGGTGCTGCTGGTTCTGGACGCCGGCACGGGGCAGAACGGTCTGGCCCAGGCACGCCACTTCGGCGAGGCGGTGGCCGTCACCGGCATCGCACTGACCAAGCTCGATGGCACGGCCAAGGGCGGTATCGTCTTCGCGGTGGCCCGGGAGCTCGGGTTGCCGATCCGCTTCATCGGGGTGGGCGAGGCCATCGAGGACCTGCGCCCCTTTGATGCCACAGAGTTCGTCGACGCTCTCTTCGATTCCGGCCCGGGCTGAGTCCGTAAATCTTCCCGAGAGTGAACTTCCGAGGCTTTAGCACTCTAATACCTCGAGTGCTAGAATCCGGCTCATCACAGGGAGGGCACAGGATGTCCAGGATGCTTCAACCCATGGTCGCGTTGTCACCGGGTGGCAACATCAATGCCTACATACAGGCCGTCGGGGCATTCCCCGTGCTCAGCCAGGAGCGTGAGCAGGAACTCGCCCAAGCCCTGTACTACCGCGAAGACCTCGCATCAGCCCGAGAGTTAGTACTCGCTCACCTTCGATTCGTCGTGCACATTGCCCGCTCGTATTCCGGCTATGGCCTGCCCCTCTCGGACCTCGTGCAAGAAGGCAACGTGGGTCTGATGAAGGCGGTTCGCCGCTTCGACCCCGATCGTGGCGTGCGCCTGGTGTCCTTTGCCGTGCACTGGATCAAGGCCGAGATCCACGAGTACATCCTGCGCAACTGGCGCATCGTGAAGATCGCCACCACCAAGGCGCAGCGCAAACTCTTCTTCAACCTCCGCAGCGCCAAGAAAAACCTCGGCTGGCTGAACAACGAGGAAGCGCAGGCCTTGGCCCGCGACCTCGGCGTCGAGGTGGAGGAAGTGCGCCGCATGGAAGGCCGCCTTGCCGCCGCCGATGTGGCCTTCGACGCCCACCCGGACGACGATGACGAAACCGCCTCCTTCGCACCCGCACACTACCTCGAGGACCGCCGGCACGACCCGGCCACCCAACTCGAGGACGCGGACTGGGAAACCGACAACCACGAGCGCCTCGGCAACGCGCTCGAGGGTCTGGACGACCGCAGCCGAGTGATCCTCCAGCGCCGCTGGCTGGACGATGACAAGGCCACCCTCCATGAACTGGCGGCGCACTACGGCGTCTCGGCCGAGCGGATCCGTCAGCTCGAGCAAGTTGCGCTGAAGAAAATCCGCTCGTCCATGCTGGCCTGATGTCGGCGCGCGCGCTGCTGCTGGCGGGTGCAGCGCTGGCATTTCTCGCGGTGCTCGCGGGTGCCTTCGGGGCGCATGCATTGCAGGCGCGTCTCGAACCCCGCCTTCTCGCCGCCTTCATGACCGGCGCCCAATACCAGATGTACCACGCGCTCGCGCTGTTCCTGCTCGGCGCCCTGCAGGCCTCGCCCGCGAGGGACAGCCGCTTCGCGCTCGCCGGTGCCTGCTTTGCAGGTGGGGTGCTGCTTTTCAGCGGCAGCCTCTACGTGCTCGCGCTGACGGGCATCCGCCAGCTGGGCATCATCACGCCCTTTGGCGGCACGCTCTTCCTGATCGGCTGGTGCTGTGTGCTGGCGGGAGCGTGGCGCCATGGACGCTGAGCAGCCGGAACGCCGGATCCGCAGCTTCGTGCGGCGCGAAGGGCGTTTCACGTCTGCGCAGCGACTGGCCTTCGATACGCTCTGGGAGCAACGCGGCCTCGACCCTGAGGCCGGACTCCTCGATCTGCCCGCCCTCTTCCCCGGCTGCACGCGATTCGCGCTCGAGATCGGCTTCGGGATGGGGCAAAGCCTCGCGGAGCTCGCCAGCCGCGAGCCGCAGACGGGTTTCATCGGCATCGAGGTGCACCGCCCCGGCGTGGGCAAGCTGCTTGCGCTTGCCGAGGAGGCAGAGCTCGCCAATCTCAAGGTCTATTGCGCCGATGCCGTCGAGGTGCTGCGGCGCTGCGTCCCCGACGCCTCGCTCGATCTGGCGATGCTCTTCTTCCCTGACCCGTGGCCCAAGAAGCGGCATCACAAACGCAGGCTGGTGCAGCCGGCCTTCGTGGCGGAGCTTCGCTCGAAACTCAAGTCCGGCGGGGTT